>DNAU01000116.1 GCA_003491925.1 Chloroflexota bacterium | reverse complement strand
GTAGTCGATGACCCGGAACTCCCTCGCGCCGCGGTCCACCCGGTCGATGATCCCGCGCAGGACGACGCTGCCTCCGCCGGGGAGCGTGACCGTGACCGCAGGCCACAGGCCCTCGCCCATACCAAAGCCCTGCTCCAAGTGGGCGGGCCGCCAGCCCCCCTCTCCGCGCTGCTCGGCGTCGTAGCGGAGCAGGGTGCGGAGGTCGGCGAGGATGACGGCACGCTGGTTGTCCCAGACCAGGGGGTGACCGATCACCCCGCGAGCAGCGGCGCGCTCGAACTCCTCGGCGGCAATGGCCTCCATTCGCCGGACGTCCTCGGGGCCGTAGGCGGCGCCGGGCTCCGGACGGCCGCTGGCTGCGACCTCCGCGAAGAACCGCTCCAGGATCTTGTGGATCAGGCTGCCCCTCTCGGCAGCGTCGATCTGCCACCAGCGCTCATCCTCGACGTCCTCGGTGGCGGCGACGCCGAGCACTCGCCCCATCAGGAAGCGGAAGGGGCATGCCGCCCAGTTCTGGATCCCGGTGGCGGACTGGGCTGGGCCGGTCAGGCCGCGGGCGATGAGCGGCAGGCCCGCGACCCCGGCGACGTTGCCATCGAACTCGGTCAGCCGGTCGGAGCGTCGGGCCCGCACCGTCTCCAAGGCCCGGCCGAGGGGCAGGTCCTCTCGCCGCGCCAGCGCGGTGCGCGAGAGGTCGATGCCCGCGCGGTGTGCTGCCGCCGCCTCCTGCTCGCGCCGCTCGGCGACGTGGAGCGGCGTCCCACCCCCGGGCGCGGCCGCTCCCACCCGGTGGAGACGGGGATGGGTGACCGTCCCGGCACGCACGGCGGTGGCCGACAGCGGGAGCCCGTCGCCGACGAGCAGCTCCAGCAGCCGTGGAGACGGGTAGACGGCGCGACCCTCGGAGTCGGTGGTCGGTGCGCTCACCACCACCTCGCCCCCATCCCCGGCGGCGAGGGCGGACAGCCAGTCGCGGCGGGATTGGGCCTCCTGCTGAGCCCGCCGCTCGAGGGGGTCGCCGGCGAGCAGGGGGTCCACGGGCAGCGTCCCCGGGAAGGTACCCTCCACCGCGCCCAGGATGTGGACGGAGTCGAAGTCCATGCCGAGGAGTAGGCGGAGGGGGCCGATCACCACCCCGGTGCCGAGCCGGCCATCGGGGCGCCGTCGCGTGCGCAGGCCGTCCTCCAGGGCGCGGAGAAAGGCCCCGACCGACACGGTGGGCTCGATGTCATGGGCGGCGGCCAGCCCGCGCACCACCTCCTCGACCATCTGCGAGGCCTCCTGGTCCTCCGCGGTCCACGCGGAGTCCGGGGCGAGGAAGCGGTCGCGGAGGGCGAGGGCCCACCTGACGTGCGCCGCCCAGGTCGGCTCCCCCGGGGGTCGGATGGCCAGATCCATGGCGGCCACCTGCTCCGCGATGGCGTGGGCATCGTCGATGTCGCGCCGGATGGCCGCACGGCGGGCGTCGCTGAGGTCACCTGCCGTCTCCAGGTGGGCGAGCTGACGGGCTCGGGAGTCGGCGAGCTGGGTGAGGCGAGAGCGCCATTGGTCCGCGCCGCGGACGGCGCCGGCGTCGCGGGAGAGCTGGTCCCAGCGGGCCTGGCTGCGCAGCACGCCGCCCCGGTGCGGGAGACCGGAGAGCCAGGCGAGGACCGCCGGGCGGGACCACTCTTGTTCGCGCAGCCGGATCAGGCCGAGCAGGCCGCGGGCCGCCACCGAGTCCGCGAGCGGCCGACCCCCCAGCGCCACCGGGGTGATCCCGGCCGCGCGGAGGGTGTCGCGCAGGGCGGTGCCGTAGGTGTCCTCGTCGGCGTGGACGATGGCGGCTCGGTGGAGGGGGACGCCGCGGTCACCCTCCATGGCCGCGAGCACGCCACGCACGGCGGCGCGCACCTCCTCGATGGGGTCGGTGGCGATGACCCCGGTGGCGGCTACCGGGGGCGCGGCGGCGGGGATGGCGGTGGGCGGGAGGTCCACTCCCAGGCGGGCGGCGAGCTCAGCCACACCGATGCCGTCCAGGTCGGGCAGGGCCACGACGACCTGGATGTGCCCGGCCAGCGCGCGCAGGAACCGGGCCTCGGGCCCGTCCAGCCGTGCGGGGAGGTGGACGAGGAGGGTGCCTAGGTTGCCGGCGACCGTGGCGGCTTCGCCCGCCTCGAGCGTCGCCGCAGCGGCTTCGAGGAGGTCCACCTCGTCGTACCGACGGGCCACACCGCGGAGCCGCTCGTACTCGGCGATGGCGTGCAGGGCGGCCCGCGCCGTCGCCGTGCCGGTGCCGAGGATTCGATGCGTGTCGGCGGGGAGGTCGCCGCGGCGGCGCAGCTCCAGCGCCAGCGCGGCGACGAGATCGACAAGGCCCGCCTGGTCGGCGCTCCCGGAGAGCACCTCCCCGGCGGTGCGCAGGGCGCGGCGGACCAGGGCGGCACGGGTCACCGCCGTGAGCGGGGCGCGCCCCTCGCCCGCCAGCCGCGCCGCGCCCAGGGCCTCCGCAAGCTGCGCCAGGACCAGAAACCGAACGCTCGCGTACCGCTCCCCGGCCAGCCTCCGGCGCAGGTGCAACCCCAGGTGGTGGCCGGGAACCACCACGATCACCGGGCGGAGCGGGTCGCCCGCCTGGAGCTCGCGGATCAGCCCGATCAGCCACGCCGTCGCCGTCGGTCCGGGGCGCACGCGGACCACCTCGAGAGACGGCGCGGAGGCCACCTCAGCTGACCTGGCGGACCATGGCTCAGCGAACTCTACGGCTCAGGCACCGTCCGTGCCCTGGCGGTGGCTGGGCTCCTCGCCACCGCTGCCCTGGGAGGCGCCCCCGCCGGCAGTGGTCGGGGTCCAGAACTCGATCATGGAACCCACCGTCCGTTCGGTGAAGGTGTCGAAGAGGCTGCGCGTGATCCCGGGCGAGAGGTCGATATCGGCCCCCAGGACGATTCGCCAGGTCCCGTCCTCCACGTCCATGACGCACGCCTTCGGCCACCGGTGCAGGCGGTTCCAGGTGTTGCAGCGCTCCAGCGCCCCCGTCCGCGTCGGAGGGCCCTGACCCTCGGGTGGGTGCGCGTGCACGTGGTAGATCTGGCCGTCCTTCCCGTCGGCCACGAACCAGAGGACGATCCGCCCGCCGCCGTCGGGAAGGTTGAGCTCCACCCGGAAGTCCCCGTCCTCGTCACGGAGGAAGTGGGTGGCGTGGTCGCGCAGGTGGGCCGCGATCATCTCGCAGGTGAACGGCTCCGCCCGCGGCAGGGTGACGTCGTTCAGATGGATCTCATGCACCACCGGGGAGAAGTCCTCGTCAAGGTCGTACGCGGTGCGCAGCAGGGTGTCGGTGAGCTTGGCGAGCTTGCCGGCCGAGCGGGGCAGCCCGTCCCGGGCGAAGTTGCGCTCCGGGCCGCCGCCCACGAAGCCGAGGCGCCCCAGGGCCCTGACCGCGGCCCCGGGAAGGGGCCGTTCAGGCTCCGACCACTGGCGCGAGCCCACCTCGCCAGAGACCCGGTCGTCGTGGACCATGAACTGGACGTACTCCTCGGACCGTCCGAGCACCCCAATAACGATGTAACCCCTCTCCTTGGCGTGAGCGAGGAAGGTGGTGAGAAGGCTCTGGTACAGTCCGGTGCGGTCGCTGGTGTTCACGGTGGTTCGACGTCCTCTGGTCGCTGGTCCCTGCAAGCCCAGTGTCGGCCTGCAGCGCGACATGAGCCTGTCGCGCCGCCTGCGTTTCTGCAGGGGTCAGCCGGGACTCTTGCTCCCAAAGCAAGCGCGCTGACTTTCTACGGCCGCCTAATTGTCGGACAGCAGCTCGTCCATGATCAGGGCTGCCTGACGGTGCATCCCGGGCAGGACGTGGCTGTAGGTGTCGAGGGTGATCGCCACGGTGGAATGTCCCAGCATCTCGGAGACCTTCTTGGGGTTGACGTCCCGCCCGAGGAGGAGGGTGGCAGCCGTGTGACGAAGATCGTGGAACCGGATCACCGGTAGGGTGGCCTCGGCGAGCAACCTCTTTAGCTGGCGGTCCACCTGGTCGCGATGCAGGTAGCCGCCCATGGGCCCGCAGAACACGAGATCCTTGTCCACCCAGAGGTTCGCCGCCCGGAGTCGCTCCTCTGCCTGACGCCCCCGATGGACGCGGAGGGCCTCGACGGCCAGGCTGCCGATATCGACGCGGCGGCGCGAGTGGGCCGTCTCGGGCGGGGCGATGACCTGGTGGGTCTTCGGCTGACCCTCGGCAGGCGCCTCCCGCGCCACCCGGGTCAGGGTTCCCGTCACCCGCAGCGAACCACCCTCGAGGTCGACATCCTCCCACCGCAGCGCGAGTAGCTCGCCCTGGCGCAGCCCGGTCGTGACCGCCAGGACCCAGAGCGCCTCCAGGGGCCCGCCACGGGAGGCCTGGAGCAGCGCCCGGGTCTCCGCCAAGCTGAGGGCCGCCATCTCCCGCTGGGGCGCCCGGGGCGGCCTCACGAGGGCCGCCGGGTTGGAGGCGATCAGCCGCCAGCGGAGGGCGTCCTGGAGCGCGGCCCGCAGGGTGGCGTGGGCCCGCCGCACCGTCTCGGGGGCCAGCCCCCTCCCCAGCAGGGCGGCGTGGGCGCGTTGGACGTCATTCGGTGAGAGCCGGGTCAAGGGCACCCGGCCCACCGTGGGCCCGAGGTGGAGCCGGACATGCTCCTCGTAGCGGGCCCAGGTGTTCGGCCGCAGCCGCGGTTTGACACCCTCCAGCCAGGTGGCGAGGAAGCGCTCGACCGTCTCCCGGGGTCCCGGGGCGACTACTCCCCCATCGCGCTGGCTCAGCGCCTCCCGCAGCCGCTGCTCCGCCTCGCGGCGGGTCGGGGCGAAGAAGGACTGCCGGCGGAGCTGTCCCGCTGCGTCCACGACTGCAAACCGGGCCTCCCAGCTGCCGGTCGACCGCCGCCGGACGCTGCCCTCCCCATTACCGCGCCGGGCTCGCCTCCGCGACGTCCGTTTGGAGGTGCCGCGCGCAGGGGTACCCGACCCCCCAGAGTCGGCCGCGGCGACCGGCTTTTCCATGACCAGAATGGTAGCTCCGCAGCGTCTATTGGGACTCTATTGGGCCACAAGGGCCTCCAGAGGCCCTTGGCCCAGCCTCCGAGCCGGCCGCCGGAGCGCCGGATATCCCTTATGCTGCAATAGATTTGGCGGAGCGAGAGGGATTCGAACCCTCGATACGAGTTGACCCCGTATACCGCATTTCCAGAAAGCCCAGACGACCCGTCAGGCCCCGTCTGGGGCCGCCCCTGAATTCGGAACCTGATAGCCAGACTGTCAGGAACCGACTTGCTCCGACTCCCAGTTGGCATCGGGGTTGGCATCAGGGAGGCGCTGGCAGCGGGGCCTTCCCACTGGATCGAGCGGATCGGTCCGATCGCGGCGATCACCGCGAACTCGGGGTGGGGGATCCGCGTAACCTTTGGGTGGTTTGCATCTCCGTCGCCTTCTCGGGCATGGATAAAGGATGGCGCGTGGCCACCAAGGAATCCTGGGGGCTCAAGCTCGATCGAGCAGAACAGCACCTCAAAGAGTTCGATGCAGCAGCCGCCACGTTCGCGGCGCGTCATCCCTACGTCGTTGAACGGGTGGTGCAACCGAAGAGACAGCGACACATCTGGCTCTACCGGCTCAGGTTCACCGAGCAACCTGATCCCATGATGGCGGTGGTCCTCGGTGACGTAATCGAGAACATGCGAAGTTGTCTCGACCACATCAGGTGCGGCCTCGTCCCCAGGCGACGGCGAAACAAACTCCTCTACTTCCCCGCCGAGTCCGTTGACCCGTGGGAGAGAACCGGCCGGAAGTTCGTCGTCCGCGACCCTAAGGTGCGCAGCCGTTATCTGAGTGCCGTTGAAGGCATGGCGGTCCAGGCCAAGGCAATCGTCGAGGAGATGCAGCCCTACCAGGTTGGGCCGAAGGAACGGCACGTCCATCCACTCGCAGTCCTCAATAGCCTCAACAATGCTGATAAGCACCGTCGTCTGATCGTGCTGGCTTTAGGGTTGGATGAAGCGGTGTCCACCACCAAGGTCCGAGGAGACATCATCAATCAGACCGTCCCTGGGTTCGCTGTAGACGGCTCAGAAGTCGCCAAGTTTGGTTTCCCCGGCCGACCAGAGCCTACTGAGTCCGAAGTGGAGGTGACGGTCAGCGGCACCCCGCGCATAGCTGTGGATGTTGGGCTTAGAAACAAGTATCCCGAGGCCAGCCAAATGCTTTGGCACATCCTGGCCGAGCTGCGCAGCACCGTCGGCGATCTGGAGCCGTTCGTCATCCCCTAGAAGCGTCACAATGAAGCTCCCTCGAATTCCTCCCTGATGCATTGGACACCGGCCGGTGGGGCCTCGGCGGCGATCCTGCGCGCGTCAGGAAGCTTGGCGCGATAGCTCGCCCCATATTGAGGGGCGTCGTTTCCTGTTGATCCCCCAACGGGCGCCGGCCACATACTCGCGTGCCTCGTACGCTCTTGAGCTTCGCCAGGACGTCGCCCGGCGACCTCGGAAGTGTCAGTATCTTCCGATGCGAGTTCTCCGGCCGGCGAGCGAAAACGAGATGGTGGCTGAATTCCTCAAAGCGGAGTTCGAATCGACTCGCTGGGGGCCGGACTACGTCAAGCCCAACATGGCTCGATGCGGTGTCACACCTGCGATGTTGTTAGACGCGGACTTGACCGATGCCGATCAGAATCAGCGTCGGCATTGCCTTCTAGCGACGTATCGAGGTTGGCGTGGGAGTGCTCACCTGTTCCAAGGATGGCCGGATCGGCTGTTGTGGAACCTGGTAGCTATCGGGCCGAAGGACGTAGAACACTTGCGTTACGCCGACGCCGGCGAATGGAGAAGGCTGTCGCAGGACACTTGGTTGCCAACTATTGGAGCTCGGCGCATTTCCGAAAAGGACCCGACGATTCTGGACGAGATCCCGCAGGATGTGATCTGGAAGATCGCGGGGCGAATTCAAAGGGGCGAGCCACTGCCTCGGACCATCGCGATCGGCACTTCATTCGGCAACCCGATCATCTTCGTTGAGGGCCACGCGCGAATCACGGCATACCTTATCGCTGGCATTCCGGATCACCTTGAGATCATCTATGGTGCGACCCGTCTAACTCTGCTGAAGCGATGGGGGTTCTATCCAAGGGCGCACTGAACGGCGGACGATGGCGGCAAGGTCCCAGCCGCCCGGGCGCACCCGTGGAAACAGGGGCTGCAAGCAATCTCCGGCGAATCTCCGGGGCGCGTGTCTCCCACCGTACGGTGGCGTAGGGGCGACAGGTGGTGGGCAAAGGGCTAGAGACTGTTGTCTTAGTGGGCAGCAGATAGACACGCTTATCCCATCGATAGAATCAAGTATGCCCCTACCAAACACCCCCCATGCACCGCTGGCGTCATCAAGAGGGGACCCGTGGACGGGCCACGTGCATGTCGCGTCAAGTTTTGACAATTTGGCCGCGTTTGGGAGGGGATAAAGGCGCTTGTAGTCTGCGTTGGTGGCACATAGAACGGAGACTGCGAGAAACAGGGAGGTGACCGGCCCTGAGCCGGCGAGTGACCTCGAGTCGCTGCTGAAGTGAGCGAAGCGGGTTACGCGCCCGTAGCGCGGCTTCCGCGGCACCCGTTCGTGTCCTCGGGCCAGGCAAGCCAACCTCGACAAACGGTGCGAGGCTGCCATACCGGACGTCCCCGGGCGGCCCAGAGAGTGATGGCTTGGCGCGGGCTGGATGGTTGGGGCCTGGCCAGTGACGTTTGCACCCCGCCGGGTCGGATGCTAAGCCCCGACCGGGAAGGCCGGCGACGCAGCCGGTGATTGGCCGGGATGGTCGACTGGACCCGGCGGCCGACTGCGCGCCGATGTTCAGCCGGGGAGGCCGAGCCGGCGCCGGGACGGCCGGGTCGATCACCCGTGTAACGCCCCCGTGGGGCTGTCGGGATCCCCGTAGGACGCCCGCGAGGCCGCCGGGGGTATCTGAGTAGGGGTGCGGAAGAAATCGGGCTCCAGCGGCGGCGTCCCGTCTAGTTGGGTGGTGGGTGGGTTAGCCTGAGTCGGGGTAGAGGGGCAGTTTGCGATGGGCCCCCCGTTTGCAGGGCCGTCATGGCTCCTTGGCAGCGGCCCGCGTAGCGGAGGACCGCGGTTGACCGGGTGAGCGAAGGTGCGCACGGCCCCTCGTCGGCGGCTACCATGCGGGCGACCATCAGGAGCACAGCCACGCCACACGCCCCAGCCGCCCCCCGGGCTTCGCCGCGGACATCCGCCGTGAGCCGCTGCTATGCTGACCCCAAGGTGAAGGAGGCGGGGAGGGGCATGGGGGCGAATTTCGGTGCGCGGCCGTTACCCGTTCGGCCGACCGCGGAGATGTCGCGCGACCGAAACTCCCTCCAGGTGAACCCATCGTGAGCATCGCAGAGCGGCGCGCCCGCATCGCCGACCTGGAGCGGGTCAGGGGCTCCCGCGTGGTCAGCTACGTCCTGTCGGACCGGGAGACGTTCCCGCCCGGGGTGCCGGGCTTCAACCCGCCCATGCAGGAGATTCACCCCTGGGTCATTGAGCTCATCCGCGACTGGGAACGGGTCGATCGCCTGGATCTCGTCCTCCACACTCGCGGCGGGGCGATCGAGAGCGTGTGGCCCCTGGTCAGCGCGCTCCGCGCGCGTTGCAAGACTTTGGGCGTCATCGTTCCCTTCAGGGCCCACAGCGCGGGGACCCTCGTCTGCCTGGGCGCCCGCGAAATCGTCATGGACGACTTCTCCGAGCTGAGCCCCATAGACCCGACGACGGGCAATCCGTTCAACCCTCGGGACCCCGGCAACCCGCAGGCGCAGCTGGGGATCAGCGTCGAGGACGTGGCCGCGTACTTCGACCTCGCCCGCGACCTGGCCGGCCTTCGGTACGAGGACCACAAGGTCGAGGTCTTCAAGCAGCTCACCGCGCAGATCCATCCCCTGGCGCTCGGCAACATCCAACGCGTCTCGCTGCTCATCCGCAAGCTTGGACGAGAGCTGCTGGCGGGGAACAGCTCCCTGACCAAGGAAGACGTCGAGGGCGCTGTGGACGCCCTCACCACCCGCTTCTACACGCACCTTCACTTCATCTCCCGAAGGGAAGCTCGCGACCTTCTCGGCAACATGGTCGTCGAGCCGAAGCCGGAGTTAGCCTCTGCTATCCGCGCGCTCTTCGATGCCTACAAGAGCGACCTCAAGCTGCGTGAGCGCTACGAGCTCCCGGCGGCTATCGCCAATGAACCGTCCCTATCCCTAAGGGTCTTGGGAGGAATACTCGAGACCACGGAGCGGTGCTACGTCAATCTCACGGACCTGCACGTGTCGCAACGCCCCAAGTTCCCGCCTGGCGTGCAGGTGCAGGTCCCTGTCGGTCAGATGGTGCCGCTCGACCAGTGGCCCGGTCGCCTGTATGACTACGGATTGGATCGGACCGGATGGGTGCGCGCAGACGATGATGTGGAGGAAACGTATGCCTAGCGACTGGACCAGCACCGAGAACGTCCCCCTCCAATCTGCGTCGGAGACGCGCACATTCTCCACACTCGACATCGAACAGTCCCTCTTCTACGGCCCAGTCAGGCCGACAGAGGAGCCGGTTAGGGAGATCGACACCCTCTTCGTCGGAGGCGAGCTGTTCGTGCTTGACAGGGGACCCGGACCCACGCTCTGGCCGGCGGTGACCGGCGAGCCAGGCCTGGTGCAATGGTCGGGCACCGAAGAGGCCGCCGCGAACATCGTCTAATCCCTTCCCCGGGGATCGCCGATGGCTATGCCTAAGATTGGGCGGTCCCTTCGTGCCCATGCGGTGTTGTTTGACACCGGTGCCTACGTTGCCCTGGCGGATGCGGACGACGAATCGCATGACATAGCGCAGGCGTATCTGCAGACCATTACTGACCAGCGCTTGCCGTTCTTCACCACTTCACCCGTCATCTACGAATCGCACCGCCTCCTCCTCCATGGCTTGGGGATCAAACCTGCGCGCAGATTCCTCGCGACGGTCATCTCGTCCCCAGTGACGGTCATCCGGCCCCACGATGCGCACGAGCAGACGGCACGATCCCTGCTTGACCGCTACAGGGACGTCAAGCTGACCCTCACCGATGCGGTCAGCATGGCCGTTATGATGGACCTCGGCATCGCGAATGCCTTCAGTTTCGACGACGACTTCACGATTGCTGGCTTGATACGGGTCCCGGAGCTCCTGAGACCTCGATAAGGGTCAAAGTCACAGGCTTGTCAGGAGCAGCCCGCAGCCACCGGCACTCCGGTAGCCCGTCCTGGAAGGTTCCTCAGCCCGGTAGCGCGACAATCTCCTCGATCCTCCACACGTGATCGCCCCCCGAACGCCATCGCGGACCCTTCCCTCATGGCTCCTCCGCAAACGCGACTGCCAACTCGCTGAAGTCGCCGGCCCGGAGCTTCGCGAACTCTGCCTGGGGCACTTTCACGTACCGCCACGGAACGCCCGTGAGCAGCGCTGCGTTCTCGCACCAGATGCGCGCAGCACGGTCCTTGTGGACAACATCCAGGTCCTCCCGGCCCTTCGTCTCGATCAGCCAGTGCGCTCCCTGGGATAAGACCGCCACGAAGTCAGGTTCGTAGTACCGAAGATTGGTCGCGTTGTCGGTGTACTCGATCGAGAAGGGCAGCCGCGAGGTGGGCGGAAGCTTGGCAAACGCCGTCACGTCAGAGCAGTCTTCCAGGAAGCGTGCGAAATCAGCCTCGTACTCGTTCCCCGCAGCCACCAAGTTGAAGATCGTCTTGCTCGCCGAGAACGTCGGCCGCGAGAACGGGTAACCCTCGGTGTCCGAGAGCTTCCTTCCCTCCCCCTGCAGGGTCGGGGCCAGCTCTTCGACTACCAGCCCTCGAAGCGCGCCTGCGAACGTTTTGACGGTGAGGTAGCCCGCGACCGGCGTCGAGATCGCCTTGATCATGGCCGGTGAACTAAGTTCGACTCGCTCGCCGAACGCCTTGGTCTCGAGGAACTCGCGTACTTTCGGTGCGAGGGCGGCGAACTGCGTCGGCAACTTCACGTCCTGGGCGATCCGCTTCGCGTAGTAGGAAATGACCTCCTCAGCCGTCCTTGGCTCCGGAATCGTGTACTCGCGCTCGACGATCTTCTCCAGGGTGATGATGTCCTTGCCCTCGTAGCGGAAGCTCCGGGCCGCTTTGTCCCCCGGCTTCCGCGGCAAGACCGGGCAGGCGAAGCTCTCGACGTCGAGCGCAGCAATCTCCTCGGCCAGCGTCTTCTTGCGAGCCAGAATCGGGCTCAGGATCGGAATGGTGATGTCGCGCTCCAACTTGGCCAGGTCGGGCGCGATAGTCTTGATGACTAGCGGCTCCTTCAGGTCAAACGTATCTAGGGTGATATCTTCCTCGCGCTCGAGCTGGTCCACGAATTTCAGGAAGGCTGCGTTTCCGATCACATCCACCCGCTCCGTATACTGCGCAGCCACGCCGCCGAACATCAGCCGTAGCCCGCGCCCGATGGTCTGTTCCGGCAGGATGTTCGCCTTTGACGTGTACGGGCGGAGGCCGACGATCACGGTTACGTTCTGCACGTCCCAGCCCTCGCGCAGCATGAGCACGCTCACGATCGCGTTGACCGGGCTCTCTCCCTCGTCGACGCGCCGCGCGACCTCGCGCGCTTTGTCAAGGTCGCGCTTCGAGATCTCGCCGCTCTTGTCCGTATGGATGATCAGCAGTCTTTCGCCGCCGAACTCCTCTGGATACTTCACTCGAAGGTAGTCGCCAACGTCCTCGGCTTCGGAGGTGCTGTTCAGCATCACGAAGAGGATCGGCTTCTTGCCCAGCCCGACGAGCAGGTCCCGATACTCGCGCCACCGCTCCACGCCCGCTGTCAGGTATGCCTGGTAGCGCACGCTCGCAACGTCGGAGGGCTGCTCCCCGATTCCGGTGGTCATGCCCTTCATTGGACGCTTGACGACGTTATCGATGATCGCCTGCTTCAGCGGATAGTCACAGATTGTCCAGGTGAACAGTCCGCCCTTGGGGTAGCGCGGCGTGGCCGAGAAGTCCAGCTGCCCAGCCAACCCTCCAGATACCTGCTCGTGCAACCGACGCACCACCCTGTTCCACTCACTGTCCTCGTCGTGCGTGTGGTGTCCCTCATCGTTGAGCACCACGCACGGCCCGCCGCGTTCTGCGATGCGGCGGTCAAAGTCGTCTGCCTGCCCGTCCCCGACTGGCGGTTTCGGCCCCAGGACAGCCTGCATCTCCTCCGGCTCATCGCCGTCGGAACTGCCCGGGCGCTCGTAGAACTGCTGGATGTTCGTGAGATACAGGGCTCCTTGGGAGCTCGCTCGCTCCTGCTCCCCACGCACGTAACAGTCGAAGTCCCAGAACACCTCAAGCTCGGGCGGAACGATCGGGTCAAGACGGAAGATGCGGCCACCCGCGAAGTCAGCCCGGAGGCGCTCGAAAACGATGACGTTCGGCGCCAACACCAGGAACGTCCGGGCAAACCCCTCGCGACCCTCGGCGACGGCATTAAAGTACTGCCACGCGACCGCCAGGGCAATAACCTTGGTCTTGCCGCTGCCCGTCGCCATCTTCACGCAGTACCGGGCGAACAGGTCGTGCTGCAGCACGTGGATGCCCGGAAGGTTCGGAGCAAAGCGCTCCAGCAGGTCCCGGTGCCGCCGCGTCCCGGCGACCTCATACACGTAGATCAGGGACTCGATCGCCTCCCGTTGCGCCGGATGGTACCGAAATCCACCGCCACTCGCGAGCCGATGATCTGTTCTGAACCAGTAGTCCAGGAGGAGCTTGCTCGTCGGGCTGGCACCCTTGTAGCGCTCGGCTCGCCACTGCCCTACAGCCTTGCGGACGGCCGGCACGCACGGCGCCGTCGTCACCCGCGCCTCCAGAAGGCTCGGTTCTTCGATGTCACCTCGCTGGCGGCGGGCCACCGACTACGGGACCTCAACCTTCAGCGTCTTCGTCGTGTCGTTGCCGAGGATGTCGATGACCTTCACCACCACCTGGTAGGTCCCGGCCGCATCGTACTCGTGCGCGGCTGACTTCGGCAATGTGGGCTCCTTTCGCGTTCGGTAGGCCTGCCACTCGTTGTGGAACGTGTCGCTCTTGTTATCCCAATCGACAGCCCAGTAGTCGATCCACTGCGACCAGTCCGTGATCGCCCTTTGCACCTCTTCCGGCACGTCATCGATCGGGATTACGAAGTCGCTAAGCTGCATGGTCACCGCCCGCCCCTTCCGCGTCACCTCAACGCCGAGCGCGGCCAGCTCGAAGAACCTCACATCGCCTTGCTCTACAGCCCGCTTGTCAAGCACCTCCCGCGGAATTCGGAGGAACCGAACGTCAAGACCTGCGCGCTCCGCAGTTTGCTTTGCCAACTCATTTAGCTCGAAAGCGAAATCCCAGCCGAGGACGTCAACCGCCCGCATGGTGGGGGCATCCTCACCCGTCCCCAGTGCCTTGCCGAAATCCCCCGCGATCTGCTTCACATCGCCGACCGTCACCGGCGCATCTACAGTGCCCACGTGCACCATGCGGCCCTGCTTAACCCCATGCAGCCAGACGTATCCCTCGAGGTACTTCGCCTTGTAGAGATCAAGGATGAAGCGCCGGTAAGCGACTGTCCGCGCCTGCGCATCCTCCCCGAATTCAGCGGCCTGCCAGACCTGGCGCTCGTATTTCCCGAGGTTCTGAACTACGAACGGCTTGACTTCCTCCACCGATAGCAGCCGCTTGCGTGTGGTGTGCACCGCGAATCGCCCGAGGTCCGCGACGATCCATCGGCGTCCGAGCCTTTCCGCAGCCACACCAGTCGTCCCTGATCCGCACACACAGTCGAGGACCAGGTCGCCCTCCTTAGTCGCCGCCTCGATGATACGGGTGAGCAAGACCAAGGGCTTCTGCGTTGGATAACCTACCCGTTCATGGGAAGGAGCAGCGATCACACCGACGTCGTCCCACCAGTCCTGAACCGGCTGGCCCTCGTTCTCGTCGAGATATCGCACGTACGCATTGATCATGGCCCGTCCGTCCGGGTACGTCTTGATCCGCCCCTCTCGGTGAAGGGCCTCCATCTTCTCCTTTGTGAAACGCCACGCCTGGGTCTTGCCGCCCCACTCGTAAATGGGTCCGCGGCCACCCGGCGCGCTGATGTTGTCCAAACGGTAGCGCCTGCCTGCCTCGTCGACTCGCGTGTAGACCTTCTCCACATAGGTCGGGTCCAGCGCAACGCGCGGCACTAGGAACGGTGTAGTGGCGCTCTTCGCGTAATAGAGAAGAACGTCGTGAATCCTTCCCCACCTCTTGCTGTCGCTATGAGCCGAGCTACGCTTCCAGACGATCTCATTCCGGAAGTTCTCCGGTCCAAAGACTTCGTCGAGCAGCACCTTAACGAAGTGAGAGACACCTGGATCGAGGTGAACGTAAAGGCTCCCGGTCACCGCCAAGAGCTCGTGAAGCTGGATCGCCATCTCGTAGAGCCACTGCAGGTAAGACGCCAAGCCCCGGCCCCACGTGTCGCGATAAGCCTTTACCTCGATCATCGATGGCTGCTTCACGAAGTCATCCCCGTTCACCGTAATGGGCAGGGAGAAGTCCTGCCCTGTGGCGAACGGCGGATCGATGTAGACCAGATCGACCGCCCCAGCGAACTCCTGTAGCAGTGCCGGAAGGACGTACTTCTTGTCGCCCCAAATGAGCCGGTTACGCCACTCAGACGGCTTCGCAGCTTGAAACAGATCGAGTGTGCGTTGCCGGTCCTGGGAAGACTCGTTGACCGTTTCGACCGTCTGGAACGGGAGTGCAACTCGGAGGGGCGCTACCTTCCGGCCGTCTTTGTCGTATTTCCCCTCCCAGATCAGCTCCGTCATCAGGGCGATCCCGAACGTCGCGCGAGAGGTCGCCGGCCGCCGGCCCGAGACCGTGCCGTGTCCTCCGGCAGCGCCTGCCGGCGGCGGCGATGGGCGGCCTTCCGGCACGCCGGAGAGCAGAACCGGGGCGGTCGGCCGGTCGGCGAACGCTCGATCGGCCGTTTACAGCTCGCGCAATTCAGATGGCCCATGGGCGAAGCCACACGCACGGCTCGCAACCCTATCAGGTTTCGTCCCGCGCTACAAGCTCGAGGGGCCGTGACGAATTCGACGCCGAAGGCGGCGCCGAGTATGCGGCCCGCGCGGGCGCCCAGCGCGGCAGGCGGCTCGCAGCTGTCCGTAGCCGCCGCTAACGACTCCCTGCCGGCAAGCCGAAGGGGTTCGGCGGGTCTGACGCGCGGGCTTCGGCCGCGAGCCGCGCCAGCCGATCCTCGTTGGGCGGCAACCCGCGCGGGAGTTGAGGCGGGCGAAGTGGGGAGAACAACTTCTCGGCCACCGTGTCGGCCGCGGCGTCGTGGTCGCGGAGGCGTTGGAGCGCGCTTCCACTCTCAGGATGCCGAGCCGCGTACGAGTCGACAATGTCGCCAAAGCCCTTCTCTGCGGCGATCACGAAGACCGCGTGCGCGGCGAGGTCGTCGCCGGTCCGCTCGGCCCGACGCAGGGCGGCTGCGGCCTGCGTACGGGTGGTGATCCGCTCTGATGCGCCGTTGAGGGCGTCACGGAACCTGTCCGGATCAGCCGGGTAGCCGAACGCGTTCCGCTCCAGTTCCCGGCGCTGAGCCGCGACCACCGCCTCGTGCTCGCGTCGCGCGTCGGCGACCTGCGCTCGAGCCTTCAGGTAGGCGTGCGCCTTGATGGCGTTCTTCGCGGAATCGGTGAGGCGTACGTCGCCGTCAGTCACCTCGACGCTCTGGGCGAGTGCACGGTGCGCGGCGGCGGCGCGGTCGCGGGCGGTTGTCTCGTGTGCCATGGCTAGTGCACTGCCCCGGAAAT
>DNAU01000333.1 GCA_003491925.1 Chloroflexota bacterium | reverse complement strand
CAACCTCGAGCATCCCCGCTGGGACACCGTCGCCGCCCGCTGCCTGACCTGCGCCAATTGCACCATGGTCTGCCCCACCTGCTTCTGCGCCGACTTCCGGGAGGCCGGCGGGCTGGACACTCACCAGAGCGAGCAGCACCGCACCTGGGCATCCTGCTTCAGCGTCGACCACTCCCAGCTCCACGGTGGGTCGATGCGGTGGACGGTGAAGTCGCGGTACCGGCAGTGGATGGTCCACAAGCTCGCCACCTGGCACGAGCAGTTCGGGACCTCGGGGTGCGTCGGCTGCGGGCGGTGCATCGCCTGGTGCCCGGTGGGCATCGACATCACCGAGGAGGCGGCGGCGATCCGCGCCACCGACGGGCTGACCCGCCTCTCGACCGGAGCAACCTCATGAAGACGATTGCAGACCTTCTCGCCGAGCACAAGTTCTTCGGAGAGCTGGACCCCCAGAGTCTGGAGTTCGTCGCCGGCTGCGGCAAGAACGTGCACTTCGCCCCCGAGGAGCGGATCCTCACCGAGGGCGAGTCGGCCAACACCTTCTACGTGCTGCGCAGCGGCAGCGTCGCGCTCAGCTTCTTCGTGCCGGGGCGTGGCGCCACGGTCATCGACACCCTCGGCGACGGCGACGTGCTGGGCTGGTCGTGGCTCTTCCCGCCCTATCGCTGGCAGTTCGACGCCGAGGCCCGCGACGACGTGGCCGCGGTGGCCTTCGACGGGGCCTGCCTGCGCACCAAGTGCGACTCGGACGCCCGCCTGGGCTACGCGCTGACCCAGCGGTTCGCCCGGGTGATCCTGGGCCGCCTCCAGTCCGTCCGGATGAGAATGATCGATGTCTATGGCGTTGGCACTCCCCACTGACGCCCGCCCCGCCGACGCGATGGCCCCGGTGCCGTACCGAGTGGTCGGACGCGCCCGGGAGACGGCCGACACGGTGACCCTCACCCTCGAGCCGGTCGCCCAGCCGATCGCCCCCCCGCTCCCCGGCCAGTTCAACATGCTGTACGCGTTCGGCGTCGGCGAGGTGCCGATCTCGATCAGCGGCATCGATGCCGGACACCGCCTCCGCCACACCGTGCGCGGGGTGGGGGCGGTGAGCCAGCAGCTCTGCGCCGTCGAGGCCGGGGCCCTGATCGGGGTGCGCGGACCCTTCGGGACCGACTGGGGCCTGGACACGGCGATGGGCAGCGACGTGCTGGTGGTCGCCGGTGGCATCGGCCTGGCGCCGCTGCGCCCGGTGGTGCACGAGCTTCTCCACAACCGGCGCCGCTTCCGGCGGGTCACCGTCCTGGTGGGGGCCAGGGCACCGGAGGAGATCGTCTTCCGGGGTGAGGTGGCGAGCTGGCAGGCCAGCGCCCGGATCACGGTTCGGACCACCGTCGACTACGCGACCGCCGCCTGGAAGGGCGAGGTGGGGGTGGTGCCGACCCTGATCGAGCGGGTCACCATCGATCCGGAGGTGACCACCGTGATGATCTGCGGCCCCGAGGTGATGCTGCGGTTCACCGCCGCCGAGGTCCTGGGGCGCGGCATCGCCGCCGAGCGGGTGCGGGTCTCCATGGAGCGCAACATGCAGTGCGGGATCGGCCGCTGCGGCCACTGCCAGCTCGGCCCGGTGATGGTCTGCACTAACGGGCCGGTCTTCCCCTGGTCGCGGGTCGGTCCGCTGCTCGCCCGGAGGGAGCTCTGATGGCCGCTGCCCTGCCCAAGCTCGCGGTCTGGAAGTTCGCCTCCTGCGACGGCTGCCAGCTCTCCCTGCTCGACTGCGAGGACGAGCTGCTGGCGGTCGCGGGATCGGTGCAGATCGCCAACTTCACCGAGGCGTCGACCACCGTGGTCGAGGGACCGTACGACGTCTCCCTGGTCGAGGGGTCGGTGACCACCCCCCACGATGCCGAGCGGATCCAGGAGGTCCGGCAGTCCTCCCGGTTCCTGGTAGCGATCGGCGCCTGCGCCACCGCCGGGGGAATCCAGGCCCTGCGCAACTTCACCGCGGTGGACGAGTTCGCCTCGGTGGTGTACGCCCACCCCGAGTACCTCTCCACCCTGGAGAGCTCGACCCCCATCTCCGCCCACGTCCCGGTGGACTTCGAGCTGCGGGGATGCCCGGTGGACCGGGGTCAGCTGCTCGAGGTGCTGTCCGCGCTACTGCGCCACCGCAAGCCGGACATCCGGACCAGCAGCGTCTGCCTGCAGTGCAAGCGGCGTGGCAACGTCTGCGTGATGGTCGCCCACGGGACGGCGTGCCTCGGTCCGGTCACCCAGGCCGGTTGCGGCGCGATCTGCCCCAGCTTCGAGCGCGGCTGCTACGGCTGCTTCGGGCCGATGGAGACGCCCAACACGGCGTCGCTCTCCTCCGCGCTCCACACCGAGGGGCTGGACGACGGCACCGTGATGCGCCTCTTCCGCACGTTCAACGCCACCGCCCCGGCCTTCGAGGCGGCGAGCCGGGCCCAGGAGAAGGGGGACGTACGGCTGTGACCCACCAGGTGCGCGATCTCACCGTCGAGGGGCTCTCACGGGTCGAGGGCGAGGGGGCCATGCATGTGGTGGTGACCGATGGCCAGGTCACCGACGTCCGCCTGCGCATCTACGAGCCGCCGCGCTTCTTCGAGGCCTTCCTGCGCGGCCGGGCCTTCACCGAGCCGCCCGACATCACCGCGCGGATCTGCGGGATCTGCCCCGTCGCCTACCAGATGAGCTCCTGTCAGGCGATCGAGCAGGCCTGCGGCGCCGTCATCGACCCCCCGCTGCGCGCCCTGCGCCGCCTCCTCTACTGCGGAGAGTGGATCGAGAGCCACGTCCTCCACATCTACTTCCTGCACGCCCCCGACTTCCTGGGCGTGGGCAGCGCCTTGGAGCTGGCCAAGGACCATCGCGAGCTGGTCGAGAAGGCCCTGAAGCTCAAGAAGATCGGCAACGACCTCATGGAGGTCGTCGGCGGCCGGGCCATCCATCCCATCAACGTCCGGCTGGGCGGCTTCTACCGCGTGCCCACCCAGCGCGAACTGCTGCCCTTCGTGGAGCGGCTGCGCTGGGCCCGCGACGCCTCCCTCGAGACCCTCGAGCTGGTGTCGACCTTCGACTTCCCCGACCTCGAGATCGACCACGAGCTGGTCGCGCTCCACCACCCGGACGAGTACGCGATCACCGAGGGGCGGATCGTCTCCGACGGCGGCCTCGACATCGAGGTGGCGGAGTTCCTCGAGCACTTCGCCGAGGAGCACGTCTCCCATTCGACCTCGCTGCACGGGCGGATGATCGAGAGGGGCCGCTACCTGGTCGGGCCGCTGGCTCGCTACACCCTCAACTACGACCAGCTCCCCGAGGTGGCCCGCGACGCCGCCGCGGCGGTGGGGCTGGGCAAGGTGTGCCGGAACCCCTTCCGGAGCATCCAGGTCCGCGCCGTCGAGACGGTGGCCGCCTGCGACGAGGCGCTGCGGATCATCGAGGAGTACTCGGTGCCGGAGCGCCCCTTCGTGCCGGTCGAGCCGCGGGCCGGGGTGGGCCACGGAGCCACCGAGGCGCCGCGGGGCCTCCTCTACCACCGCTATCAGATCGACGACGAGGGCCTCATCGAGGCCGCCGACATCATCCCGCCGACCGCCCAGAACCAGGACGCCATCGAGGCCGACCTGCGCAAGCTGGTGGTCGCCAACATCGAGCTCGACGACCACGACCTGCAGCACCTCTGCGAGCAGTCGATCCGCAACTACGACCCCTGCATCTCCTGCTCCACCCACTTCCTCGACTTCACCGTCGAGCGCCGCTAGCGGGTTCCGGGGCGCCCTGCCAGGGTGGACGGACCGGCGGGCGCCGCGCCCGTGGCGGGGGGGGCGGGGTCGGCGGCTGGGCCACAGAGGGCGAGTGCGACATCGCATCCTCCCCCGAGAGTTGTGGTCATCGGTGTCGGCAACTCGATGCGCCGCGACGACGGCGCCGGCATCGCGGTGGTCGAGCGGGCCCGCCCGCTGCTGCCCCCTGGCGTTGAGGTGCGCACCCTGGGCGGGGAGACGACCTCGCTCCTCGACGCCTGGGAAGGAGCCGGCCTGGCGGTGGTGGTCGACGCCGTCCGCTGGGGCCGCCGCCCGGCCTCGGGGGTCACCCGGATCGATGTGACCGCCGAGCCCGATGCCGTCACCGGCTTCGGTGCCACCGCCAGCAGCCACGGCCTCGGGGTAGGCGAGGCGGTCGCCCTGGGGCGCGTCCTCGACCGCCTCCCGGGCCGCCTGGTCCTGCTCCTCATCAGCCTCGAGGAGGAGGGGCACGGTGAGGGGCTGTCACCGGCGGTGGAGGGCTACGTGGGGGAGGCGGTGGCCCTGCTGCTTGTCGAGGTGGGGGCGTCCGCCGGCCTCTAATCCCTCGGCCACGCGCCGCTCCCAGGCGGCGTCGTCTCGGGTGCGGTCGTCCGCTCACCAGCGCGAGGATAGGGACCCCCGAAGCGGTGCTACCGGCTACCCAAGCGCCGCCAGTGCCTCCTCGATCGGGGTGGCGACGCAGGTGAACGAGGGGACGTCGCGCACGGTGTGCGTCGACGCCTCGCTGGCGCGCATCTCCTGGACCAGGTCCAGGAAGTCGCTGACCGAGTCGCTCTCGAAGGCGACCACGAACTCCTGGTCGTCGAGCCCGAACGA
>DNAU01000275.1 GCA_003491925.1 Chloroflexota bacterium | reverse complement strand
CCCGGCGGCCGCGGCCACCGCGTGGGTGGCGCCGTACGCCCGCCGGTCCAGCCGGAGCGCGCAACCGGGGTAGAAGACGGTCGCCCCGTCCGCCTCTGCCGGTGACGGCGCCCGACGCGCTGGGCTCGCCGCCTCGGCCGCCTCCCCGCGCAGAGCGCGGGCGCCGGCCGACACCGCCGCGGACCAGTGCCGGGGAAGGAATCCGCGCGCCGCCATCGCCAGGCCCAGGGTCAGGGGGTTGAGCCTGGAGTGCCCCCGGAGCCGCCGGGCGGAGAGCGCCGCACCGCTCCGCTCCGGGCAGCGCGGGCCCCGTCCGGCATCCTGCTGTAGCCGGCGCACCGCGGCGAGCATCCCGGCGACGTCCACGCCCATGGGGCATGCCTCCGTGCACGCACCGCAGCCGCTGCAGCGCCAGACATCCTCGCAGGCCAGCAGGGTCTCCACCTCCCCCGCCGCGATCAGCCGGACCACCGCGCGAGGACCGCCGGCCAGGTCCAGACCCTGCGGGCAGGCACTCCGGCAGCGTCCACACTGGTAGCAGGAGCGGCAGCGCACGGCCAGATCGGTGACCGCCAGACGGGTCAGCTCGGCGACCGCGGTCATCCGCCCACCCCCGCGGGTGCCGGAGGCCGGCTCCCGTCGGCCGCGCCGGCGAGCCGCGCCTCATAGGCGCGGGCGTGGGCGGCGTCGACCCGAGCGCAGAAGCTCTCGATGCGATGGCCGATGCCGTGGTGCTCGACCGCGCAGAGCTGCCAGAGCTCGACGGGCATGATGCGGCCGGTCTGGCGAATCAACTCGCCGGCCAGCTCCACCTGCTCGGCGGCGCTCCGATCGCCGCGCATGTACTGGCACTGACCCTCGACACAACCTGCGAGGAAGACGCCGGCGGCGCCGAGCCGCGCCGCCTCGACGATGTGCGACGCGCTGATCCGGCCCAGGCAGGGCAGCTCGATGAGGCGCACCCGCTCGGGGTACTGGTCGCGACGCAGCCCGCTCAACGTGAACGCGGCGGCGGCGCACTCGGCACAGGTGAAGCCGATCACCGGGCTCTCCGTCCCGGCCGTGAGAACCTCGAGCCGGGCGATCACGCTGGCATCGTCGAGGGAGTGGGTGATGGCGAGCTCGGGACAGCTCGCGGCGCAGATCCCACAGCCGCGGCAGGCATCCGCGTCGATCTCGGCCACCTGGGCATCCGGGCGTACGGTCGCTGGGCGGGGCGCCGCCGGGGCTCGATCGATGAGCCCCACCGCGCCAAACGGGCAGGCGGCCAGGCAGGCTCCGCACCCTACGCACCGCCCCGGATCGACGCTCGCGGTCACCGCGTGCTGGCGCCCGGTGGAGGTGAGGAACTCGTGCATCCGAGCGGCGGCGGCGGCGGCATCGGTGATGCACTCCGCGAGGGTCTTCGGTCCGGAGGCGGACCCACAGACGAAGACGCCCTCGGCGCGCGTCTCGGTGGTGCGGTTCTTGGCGTCGAGCTGGGCCACGAACCCGGCATCGTCGAGAGGCACGCCCAGCAGATGGGCGAGCGGTGCCGCCTCCGCGGTGGGGACGAGGCCGGTGGAGAGCACGACCAGGTCGGGGCGCAGCCGGCGGAGCTCGCCGGCCGCGAGGTCCTCCACGTCGACCACCGGCCTCCCTTCGCCGTCGACCTCGACCGCCGCCGGCGAGCCTCGCACGAACTCGACACCGGCGCGCCGGGCCGCCAGGTACCAGGTCTCGTCCCGCGCGGCCGGGGTGCGCAGCTCCTGGAAGCAGATTGTCACCCGCATCTCGGGGAAGAGCGAGCGCAGCCGGATCGCGTGCTTGAGGGCGACCATGCAGCAGAGGCGGGAGCAGTACGGGAGGCGCCGCTGGTCGCGGGAGCCGGCACACTGGATCATCACCAGGTGCCGGGCCGGCATCCGGCCGTGCCACGACTCCCGCTCCCACCCGTCGAGCTTCTCGGCGAGCTCGACCTGGGTCATCACCCCCGGCCGGCCGTGGCCGAGGTGGGTCACGAGATGGCCCGGGGCGGGCTCACACCCGGTCGCGATCAGCACCGCGCCGGCATGGAGCACCTCGAGGTCCGCCGCCGGCTGGAGATCGATGGCCCCGACGGGGCAGGCGGCGGCGCAGCTGCCGCAGAAGGTGCACCTCTCCAGGTCGATGGAGCGCAGCACGCGCCCGTCGTACAGCTCTGCGCTGATGGCGGTGGCCTGTCCCGGCCCACCCGGGACCGGGCACGCCTGCTCGCAGAGACCGCAGTCGATGCACTCGGCGCCGACCATGGTGGGCAGGGAGCGCACCTCGATGCGGAAGTCGCCGGCCCTGCCGGTGACGGACTGGACCTCGGTCCGTCTCCGGATCCGGAGGTTAGGGTGGTCGACGGCGACGTTGCGGAAGAGGCACTTCCTGACCCCGGATTGGGCCCCCGTCGCCGGCAGGCACGGTCCGCAGTCCCCGGTCGGGAACACCGGCCCGATGGTGGTGGCGCGACCACCCAGGAAGGGCCGCCGTTCCAAGAGATCGACGTGGTGGCCCATGCGGGCCAGCTCGACCGCCGCCTGGGTGCCGGCCACCCCGCCCCCGATCACGGTGACCCGGTCGGACACCGGAAGGTGTCCCTCCCGCTGCTCGCGGTGGGCGGGGAACCTGATCGCCGCCTCGGCAACCCGGAGGGCCTTGGCGGTGACCGCCGCCCGGTCCTCCCCGTGCACCCAGGAGCACCCCTCGCGAATGCTCGCCGCCTCGAAGCGGAGGCCACGATCCGTCAGCCCCTGCAGGCGCCGGGCCGCGAAATCCGCCGAGCAACCGACCAGCACCAGCCGTCCGGCTCCCTCGCCCTCCTCGACCAGCTCGATCAGACGGGTCCTCCCCTCCCGGCCGCACCACGTCCGCTGCCGCTCCACGCTGACGCCCAGAGCGGAGATGCCGGCCTCGAGGACGTCGAAGTCGAGGTTGGACGACATCGTGCCGGCGCACTCGCAGAGGAGGGCGCGGGTTCCCGGCACTGGGTCGGCGGCCAGCCCCACCGAGGCCGGGCTCACGACATCGACCCCATCTCGGCCAGCGCGCGCGGTGTCGCGGGCGTGGAGGCGACCGGGCCGGCGACCACCGCCCCGGTCGGGCAGGCGCGGGCGCAGGCACCGCAGCCCACGCAGCGTTCGGCGTCGAAGACGATGGCGCGGAAGGTGAGGACGCGCTCAGGCACCCGGATCGGGCCCGCCGGGGCGTGACGGGCGATGCGATGGAGGGCCGCCGCCAGCGCACGGCGGCCGGTCCCGGCGGGCGCCGCGTACAGCACCGCCGGGTCGAACCAGCCGTCCTGGCTCATGGCGCCGGTGGGACAGGCGGCGACGCAGCGTCCGCAGCCGACGCAGAGCTCGTCGCGGCGCACCACCTCACAACCCATCACCCCGGGGCTGACCGGCGCTCCCGCCTCGACGAGCTCGCCGGCGACCAGCCTGCCACGCGCGCTGAGAGGCACCGGTCAGCCCCTCCGGAGCCGCGGCAGGCGGGCGATGGTCTCGTGCATGCTGCGGGCGGTGGCGACGAAGCGCGGAGTGTCGGCGGCACTCATGGTGAACATCGCGGCCCGCTCGGGCTCGACCCCCACCGATTCCAGCAGCTCCTTGACGAAGGCGACCCGGTCGAGGGCGTGGAGGTTTCCGACCCGGTGGTGGCACTGGCCCTCCAGGCAGCCGGCGAGGTAGACGCCGTCGGCCCCCTCGGCGAGCGCGCTCAGCACGTGGAGAGGCGACACCCGACCCGTGCAGGGGACGAGGACGGTGCGGATGGTGGGGGGCAGCGGGGTGCGGGCGTTGCCGGCGGCATCGGCGGCGCTGTAGGCGCACTCACGGCAGAGGAAGGCGACGATGGTCCGCTCGCCGTCCGCCCCCGCATTCGGGGGTTCGATCGCTGCGGCGAGGGCCGACGACGACGCGAGGGCGGCCATGGCCGCGGCGGGAGCGCCCGCCGATGCCGGGGCCATCGCGTCGACGCCAGGGGCACCGGTCGACGCGGGGACGACCACGGCGACCTCGGCGGCGCTCACGCGCTGACCTCAGCGAGGAGCTCGGCGTCGGAGAAGCCACCCACCGACATGGCGCCGGAGGGGCACTCGGCGGCGCAGATGCCGCAGCCCCGGCAGCTCGCCGGATCGACCACCGCGTGCGGCCGGTCCCCGTCGAGCAGGCGCACCGCCCCCTGGGGGCAGACGCTCACACAGACCCCGCAGCCGATGCAGACGCCGGGATCCGAGTAGGCCACCTCCACCGGTGTGACCGCCATCCCCCCCTGCAGCATCGAGGTCACCCGCGCCGCCGCCGCCTTGGCCTGGGCGATCGTCTCGGGGATCCCCTTGGGCCCCTGCGCGGTCCCCGCGATGAAGATCCCCGAGCGCTGCGAGTCGACCGGGCGGAGCTTGGGGTGGTACTCCTTGAGGAACCCGGCCTCACCCTGCTGGAGCCCGACCACCCGGGCGATCTGGGTGGTGCCCTCCGACGCCTCGAGGCCGGCGGAGAGGACCACCAGGTCGAAGAGCTCCTCCGTCTTGACCCCGGTGATGGTGTCCTCCCAGCGCACCCGGAGGCTCCGGTCGACCTCCTCCGAGATCTCACCGACCCGGCTGCGGACGTAGCGGACGCCGCGTTCGGCGACCAGCTTCAGGTACTCCTCGTGCCCCTTGCCCGGCATCCGCAGGTCGGTGTACGCGATGGTCACCTCGGTGCCCGGGTAGGACTCCCGGATCAGCGAGGCGTGGAGCGTCGCGAAGAGGCAGCAGATCGCCGAGCAGTGCGAGTTGCCGCGCGAGGTGGAGTCGCGCGACCCCACGCACTGAAGCATGAAGACGCGCCGGGGCACCTGGCCGTCGGAGGGCCGGCGCAGCTCACCGCCGGTGGGCCCGGAAGCCGCCAGCAGCCGGGCCAGCTGGCTCTGGGTGAGCACGTTGGCGTAGCGCCCGTAGCCGAGCGGTGGCTTGCGCCGGGCGTCGAACTCCCGGTGGCCCGTCGCGACGACGATGGCGCCGACCGTCAGCTCCTCCTCCCAGGGCTGCTGGGCGAGGTCGATGGCCCCCGCAGGACAGGCCGACACGCAGGAGCCGCACTCGGCGCAGCCGCCGCAGGAGAGGCAGCGGCCGGCCTCGGCCCGGGCCTCCTCCTCGCTGAAACCCAGCCGCACCTCGCCCCAGCTCCGGTGGCGCTCCTCGGCCGGCAGGGTGCGCATCTCCCGGCGCGGCCGGGCCGGGCGCCGGCCGAGCTCCTGATCGGTGACCTCGACCCGGCCCCGCTCCGCCGGCCACACCTCCAGCAACTCGTCGCCGCGGAGGTGGTTGTGGATCGCGCGCGCCGCTCGGGCGCCGGCGGCGATCGCCTCGATCGCGATCAGCCCGCCGGTGGGAGCGGCGTCCCCGGCCGCGAAGACCCCGCGGCGCCCGGTCATCAGGGTTGCGGGGTCGACCAGGATCTGACCGCCTGCGACCTCGACACCGGCTGCGAGGTGGAGAGCGTCCTCATCGAGGGACTGCCCCACGCAGAGCAGGACGGTGTCGGCCTCCAGCTCCACCGGATCGCCTGCCACCGGCAGGGGTGGCCGCCAGCCTCGGGCGTTCGGCTCTCCCAGCGTGCAGGGCTGGAAGCGCACCCCGGTGACGGCGTCCTCGCCGAGGATCGCCACGGGCATCAGGGACGGCGTCAGCTCGATTCCCTCGGCGAGCCCCTCGGCGATCTCGGCCGGCTGGGCGGGGAGGGTGTGGCCGTCCTCGATGCAGGTGACCGTCACCCGCTCGGCGCCGAGCCTCAGCGCGGTGCGAGCGGCGTCGACGGCCACATCGCCGCCTCCGATCACCACCACCCGCCCGCCCACCGCGACCGCATCGCCGAGCGCCCGGCGCCTCAGCAGGTCCAGGCCACCGATCACCCCGGGCAGCTCCGCCCCGGGCAGCGCGAGCCGACGCGCCTGCTGCAACCCGACGGCGAGGAGCACCGCCCGGTACCCCGAGGCGAGCAGCGAGTCCACCGTGAAA
>DNAU01000007.1 GCA_003491925.1 Chloroflexota bacterium | reverse complement strand
GGGCGAGCGGCTCGAGGCGCTCGCCGGCCCCGCCGACGAGCAGGCCACCCCCCGCCAGGCACGCCGGGACGTCGCTGCCCAGCGCGTCGGCGGTCTCGAAGAGGGCGGGAGTCGGGCGGCCCACTCCGAACCCCGCGAGCAGCAGGAGCACCGCCGCGGCATCCGCCGAACCACCCCCGAGGCCGGCGGCGGCCGGCAGCCGCTTCTCGAGGCGGAGCTCCACCGCGCCCCCGGGGTGGCGGGCGAGCATGGCGCGAGCGGCGCGGGTCAGGAGGTTGTCGGCGACCGGCACCTCGGCCGACGATGGGCCGGAGATCTCGAGCCGGACGTCCGAAGCCCCCTCCCCCGGGAGGGACGCCATCTCGACCGGCCCCGCCCCCACCAGGTCGTGCCAGTCGAGCCGCACCACCACCGAGCGGAGGTCGTGGCGGCCGTCGGGACGGCGTCCGATCACGCTGAGGGCGAGGTTGAGCTTGGCGTAGGCCGGCACGAAGATCATCGACCGGCCTCCCCCCGGACCTGGATCGGTGGGTGGGCGAGCTGAACGGCGTGGGTAGCTGTCTGCATGAGCCTCCCGGGATGCCCGGCCCGCCGGCCAGGCCTGGTGGCGTGGACCGGCCGCGCCGGTGGGCGATTGCTATACTCCAGGCTCCCGGGCGTTGGTCGGGGGGACGCGCCCAATTCTGCCGCCATCAGTCAACAGGTGTCATCTTGGCCAACTCCCGCTCCGCCCGGAAGCGCATCCGCTCCAATGAGCGCAAGCGCGTCCGCAACCGCATCGTCCGCTCGGCCGTCCGGACCCGCATCGGCCGGGTTCGTCGCTCCCTGGTGAGCGGACAGGTCGAGGGGATAGAGGAGGAGTTGCGCGCCGCCGTCAAGGCGCTGGACAAGGCCGCTGAGAAGGGGATCCTGCACCGCAACAACGCGGCCCGCCGCAAGTCCCGGATCATGGCGATGGCGGCCCGCCTGAGCGCCATGGGCGGGAGCGAGGCGGAGAAGGCGGTCACCCGCGCCGCCGCCTCCGGCGGTGCCAAGGGGAGGAGCGCTAGAGTGGCCACCGCCGCCAAGGGCGGCGACGCGAAGGCCACCCCCGCCAAGCCCGCGAGCGCGACCAGGGCCACCGCCGCCGCCAAGCCGGGGACCGCCGCCAAACCGGGCACGGCCGCCAAGCCCGGGACGCGCCGGAGCAAGGCGGACTCCTAGCGGCGTCCCGGCGCCGGCTCCCCCTCGCGGGAGCGGCTGCGGGCCACCATCCGAGCGGCACCCAGGGTGAACCGGCCGATCGCCTGGCGGTCGTCGGTCTCCCCCGCCTTGATGGCCACGTCGATCGCCTGGAGCTGACGCATCCACCGTTCGACGACAACGGGAGGGACGGTGCGCGCCTGCCTCACCAGCCGCTCGGCACGCCACTCGGGAATGCGGAGCTGAGTGGCCAGGCGGCCGGCCGATCCCCCGCTGCTGAGCAGGAACTGGGCCCGGCGCAGCTCGCCGAGCTGCCCGGCCAGGGTGGCGATGATGTGCTGGGTGGAACGCCCCTCGTCCACCAGGTCCGCGGCGGCGGCGGCGCCCCGGCCCGGCTGGGGCCCGAGCAAGCGCTCGAGGACGTTCCAGACCTCCACCGCCTCGGCGCCGCCCACCACCTGGCGCACGGTCTCCGGCTCCACGGGCTCACCGCCCGCGTACGCGCTCAGCTTGTCCAGCTCGGTGGCGACCAGGCCCAGGTCCGACCCGGCCACCCGGAGGAGGTGGTCGAGCCCGCCGGACCGGAGGCGCAGCCCCCGGGCCGCCGCAGCCCGCTCCGCCCACTCCCGCGCCTCACGGCTGCGCAGCAGGTTGAAGGCGCGAACAGCTCCCCCGAGCCTGACCACCGCCACCGCCACCGGGTGAGTCGACGGCACCGGCTGATGGCTGACCAGGCAGGCCGAGGTGCTCGGCGCCCGCAGGGCGAGAGCCTCAGCGAGGGCACGCCCCCCCTCCCCGGACCGCCGGCCCCCGGCGAGCTGCGGCGGATCGCGGATGAGCAGGTAGCGGCGTGGGTCGATGAGAGGGACCTCGGCGAGCGAGGTGCGGATGCGCTCGATTGGTGCCGGCGCGTCGATGAGCTCCACGCCGAGCTCGGCCCCGGCGGCCTGTTGCCTCCAGACGCGGACCTCGCCGTCGACCCGATGCCGGTCGTCACCGTGGACCAGGAGCAGCTCGGCGGCGGCGGAGCCCGGGTGCTGGACGTCCTGCCGCGGCGCTCCGGGGGTCACGCTCCGACCGGGCTCAGCCGGTGTGGAGGCGGTAGCGGCGCTGCCCGTCGTCGCCCCGGAAGGTGTCGGCGCCCGCCCTCTCGGCGAGGAAGCGCACGGCACGTCCGGAGACCCTGACGCCGGCCCGGGTGATCTCCGAGGCGATCTCGGCGGCGGTGCCCTGGCCGAGCTTGGCGATCACCGCCCGAACCACCTCGGTGGTCACCTCCGGCGGCGTCGCCCTCCCCTTCGACAGCCGGCCACGTGGTTTGCGGCGGCGCGCGGTCGCGGCAGGGACCGCCTCGGCAGCGGGACGCCGGCGCCGCCGCGGCTGCGGCTCTCCCACCGCAGAGGAGGCCCGCTCGAACATCGCGACGGCCTCGCGCACCTGGCGGCGAAGCTCGTCATTGTCCGCACGCAGGCGGGCGATCTCCTGGACCAGGGCCTCGATGCGATGGACCAGCCGCTCGCCGGCGCGCACCACGGGTGAGTCGCCGTCGACCGGAGGCGCGGAACCTCCCCGACGGCCCCGGGGGGCCGCCTCCACGGGCTCGCGAGCCGACATCTGGCTCTCCTCCTCGTCCGAGGAACTCGCCATTGCACACACCTCATCCCACAGGACGCCCACAGCCGTGTCATCAGCTAGGTCAATCCGACCCGGCTGTCGCGTTCACGTCGATGATAGCCCCGGCGGGCTTGGGAGAGGACTGCAATCCCGGCGGGACATCGCTCGGCCCGACACGGTTTCGCGCCATCGCGGCTCCGGTCCGCCCTGGACACCGGTCCATTCGGGCGAGATGGCGCGGTACCATGTTCTTCCCCCGGGGACGTAGCTCAGCTGGGAGAGCGCTTGCATGGCATGCAAGAGGTCGGGAGTTCGATCCTCCCCGTCTCCACCAGGGGGCCAGGGCCTACCGAGCTGAGCGCCGGCCACGCCCTAGGCGTGGCCAATGAGCCCCTGGACGGCAGCGATCAAGTCTGACCGGCCGCCGTCTGAGCTCAGCCTCGATTGCCGAACCATGACGGCTTCCTGGGCCGGCTGTGGAAGCGGGGAGCGGCGCCGGCGTCAGGACGCCGTGGGATCGACCACCTGCGCGGTGAAGACGATGGCACCGGTGACGGTGTCACGGATGACGAACAGGAACGGGTGATCGATCGTCACGTAGGTGATCGGGGGCAGAGGTCCGCCGCCGCCCATTCCGCCGACGACGGTCGCGGCCGCCGCGGTGGTGCCGACCTCGTCCACGTTCATGACCGCCTTCTGCTCCAAGAGGCCGACCTGGATGTCCCGACCGCCATCGATGCCGCTGAAGTCCGCCGCACCATCGAACGCGTCCTGCATGCCCAGAGTCTGGAGCATGGGTATCAGCGACTCCTGCGACGAGATGTCGAACTTCGGCAGGGTGAGATCCACATAGTCGGTCGAGGTCAGGTCCTGCTCGATCCCGGTGAGCGTGACGGGAGTGAGGCCGGCAACGAAATCCGCCAGGGTTTCGGAGGTTGGCATGATCACGTCGGCCGCGAAATGTCCCCCGACGTAGGGCAGCTCGACCGCGGTCACCCCGTCCCCGATGTGGGTGGGCAGCGTCCACAGCTCGCCGTACATCATCTGGGCCGAGACCTGGCTGCCGTCGGGCCGGTAGAAGGGCCCAGGGGCGGTCATGCAGGGACAGAACTGGGTCTGCCAATCCGCATCGAAGTAGATGGCATCGGCCAACACCAACTTGAGCGACTGGATGTCGCTGGCAGCGACCACCTCGGGGATCATCCCGTGGGTGGCGTCGCTGACCCATTGATTGATGAGGTTCGCGGCGCCCTGAGGGTCGCCGCTGAAGTCGACCTGGCTCGAGGGCGCCGAGAAGTTCTGGACCAGGGTGTTCAGGAATGTCGCATTGAAGGGCAGGCCCTGCTGCAGCCAGATCACGTTGGCGTCATCGAGTGAGATGCCGTCGGCCTGAGCGGTGGCAAGTAGCGACGCGTCCAGCTGCTTCCAGGCGGCGGCCTGCAGCTCCGGGCTGACGCCTTGCTCGTGGAGCACCGCGGCTATCTGCGTTTGGGTATCGCCCTCGGCGCCGAGCTCCAGCATGGCCAGGGCGGTCGCCAGGCTGTAGGCGGAATCGACGACGTTGGCGTCAGGCTGACTCGAGGCGAGCTGCTGCAGCATGTCCACGGCGAGCGCGTTGCCGGCGGCGACGGATGCCTGCACGTCGGATGCACCGACGGTGATGCCCGCCAACAGGTCCGAGGTCTGCGGAGTCGGAGAGGCAGTCGGCGGTGTCGGGGAGGCACTCGGGTGAGGTGTCGAGCTTGGTGACGCGGACGGCCGGGAGGCCGACGTGCCGCAACCGGTGACCAGAACGGCGACCACGACGCCAACCATGGCCAGGCGCCGCGCGCGTGCCCGACCCCGGTGACGGATCCGGTTGGCTGGTGACGTGACCAACATGGTTCACCTCGGTGGGTGACGGATGTGTCGCCTGGTCAACGCGCCGGCGCGGCCCGAGGTTACAAGGCGCCACCAGGGGAGGTCGGACTGTCCCGGGGGCCCCGGATCAGGCCGCGGTCTGGCTGAAGAGCAGGCCGAAGGTGCAGGCCGTGCCCGCGTCGGTGGAGTCGCCGGCGAAGTTCGTGCCCGGGGCGACGGCCACCGTGAACGTGTTGGCGGTCGCCCCCGTGCCCACGCCGGCGGTCCCACCCCCGGCCCAGGAGAGGCTCGGGGTCGCGGCGTTGCTGTACAGGTTGGCGGCGGTGAACGTGCCGGTCAGGGCGGTGGTCGCCCATACCGTGCCGGTGTCCGGCGCGACCGTGTTGAGGTCGGTCACCTTGAGGGTGACGTCGGCGCAGAGGCCACCGGTGGGGGCCTGGCCGCCCGTCCCCATGGTGAGGGTGAAGGTGCTCTTGAGCGACCCGGTGTTGGCGATCTTGATGGTCCCCGAGGTGCTGGTCCAGTTGGCCGGGTCAACCCCGGAGATGGTCACGGCGGCCGCGCACCAGCCGGTGCCGGCAGTGGTCGGGATCGTCCCCAGGAGGGAGACGCAGCTCGCGCCGTTGGCGTGGTTGAGGGTGCCCGCGGCCACGCTGTTCCCGGCGTTCTCGGTGTAGGCGTTCCAGGCCGCCAACCCGCCCCAGCCGACCAGGGCGGTGCTGGCCACCACGGCGGCGAGCACCACGGCGACCCGCAGCAAGCGCCTAGCCTTCCGGCTCCTGCCCATGATCCTGAGATTCCTCCGCCGCTCGGGGCTTGGTCTCCACCAGGTAGTTCAAATGCACTAGCGGCGTCTGGTACGTTCGGGGATCGATGCCACGCGGCGATGGTGCTTCCTGCCACAGGGTCGTAACGAGGGGCGTGTGGGGCTGTGAACGCGAACGGCTCATCTGATCTGTTAGCCCGCTTCTGCGCCCCGCCTCACAGCCTCGGGAGCCCGGCCCCCGGCACGCCACCCCGCGACCATCCGGTAACGTCCGCTGGATGCGGCAGCTCTGGGCGCCCTGGCGAATGGCGTACGTGACCGGCGAGTCCGGGGTGCCGGAGGGGTGCTTCATCTGTGCCGCGACGGTTCCGGGCTCCTCGGACAGCCTGGTGGTCGAGCGGGCGGAGCTGACCATCACCCTGCTCAACCGCTTCCCCTACAGCAGCGGGCACCTGATGGTGGCGCCCCGGCGCCACGCCGCCGATCCCCGCGAGCTCTCCCCCGAGGAGGGCCTGGCGGTGCTGGCCGCCACCCGGAGGGCCCTCGACGCGATCACCCGGAAGATGGCCCCCGGTGGGTTCAATGTCGGGTTCAACCTCGGCAGCGCGGCCGGCGCCAGCGTCGACCACCTCCACCTCCACGTCGTCCCGCGGTGGGGCAGTGACACCAACTTCATGCCCGTGCTGGCCGACGTCAAGGTCCTCCCCGAGCACCTGGAGGTGACCGCCGCCCGGCTTCGCGAGGCGCTCGCCACCGGGGCCGGCGACCCCTGGGAGATCACCGGCGCGGGGGGCTCGGGAGCGGCCGATCCCGTGGAGCGCGTATAGTCGGCCCCCG
>DNAU01000065.1:9557-10767 GCA_003491925.1 Chloroflexota bacterium | reverse complement strand
AGTGGGAGTACCCGTGGTACGCCTCCTGGGACCTCGCCTTCCACTGCGTGTCCCTGGCCCACGTTGACCCCGCGCTGGCCAAGAGCCAGCTGATCCTGATCTGCCGGGAGTGGTACATGCACCCGAACGGACAGCTCCCCGCCTACGAGTGGGACCTCTCGGACGTGAACCCGCCGGTTCACGCCTGGGCCGCGCTGCGCGTCTTCGAGATCGCGGGCGACGAGGACTACGACTTCCTGGAGCGCGTGTTCCACAAGCTGATCATCAACTTCACCTGGTGGGTGAACCGCAAGGACGCGGAGGGCCGCAACATCTTCTCGGGCGGGTTCCTGGGGTTGGACAACATCGGCCCCTTCGACCGCTCCGCGCCGCCGCCGGTGGCGGGGAGGCTGGAGCAGTCGGACGGCACCGCCTGGATGGCGATGTACTGCCTGGGTCTGCTGGAGATCGCACTCACCCTGGCCGACCACGACGACACCTACGAGGACGTCGCCACCAAGTTCTTCGAGCACTTCACCCTGATCGCGGTGGCGATGAACCGTCAGGGACTCTGGGACGAGGCGGACGGCTTCTACTACGACACCATCCACGGGGACGATGGCACCGACACCCCGATCCGGGTGCGCTCGATGGTGGGACTGGTCCCGCTGATGGCGGTCACGGTGCTGGAGCCCGCGGTGCTCGCCAAGCTGGACGACTTCCGAGCTCGGATGGCGTGGTACACCCACAACAAGCCGGAGGTGCAGAGCGTGGTCGAGCACTGCCACGTCCCCGGCCACCGCGACCGCCAGCTGCTCTCGATCGTCCACCCCGAGAAGCTGCGCCGAATGCTCACCCGCATGCTGGACGAGAGCGAGTTCCTCAGCCCGCACGGGCTTCGCTCGGTGTCCCGGTACCACGCCGATCACCCCTTCGTGCTGAGCTTCCCGGGTGGTCAGGTGGCCCGTGTCGACTACGAGCCGGCGGAGTCGCGCACCGGCCTCTTCGGGGGCAACTCGAACTGGAGGGGGCCGGTGTGGTTCCCGCTCAACCACCTCGTGGTCCAGGGACTGCGCCGCTTCCACGCCTACCTGGGGGACGAGTTCACCGTCGAGTGCCCGGTGGGATCGGGCCGGCAGCTCCACCTCGGCGCGGTCGCCGACGAGATCTGTCTCCGGCTGGTCTCCATCTTCCGCGACGCCGAGGGCCGGCGGCCCGTCTTCGGCAGCAA
>DNAU01000065.1:0-9417 GCA_003491925.1 Chloroflexota bacterium | reverse complement strand
ACGGCGACGACGGCACCGGCCTCGGGGCGTCCCACCAGACCGGCTGGACCGGCCTGGTGGCGGACATGCTGGCGGCGCCATAGGCCTGTCCGCGTGGGGGTGGTCGCGCTCCAGTGGGTTACGGACTTTCATGTCCTTAACCCGGATGCCGAGGATGGCGAGCACGCGATGAGGGACGATCGAGCGAAACGGTGCCTTCGGCGCAATGCCCGGCGGGCACGGCAGCGTTCTCGAACGTGCATCGCGCCCGCCGCGTGCGCGCGCCACCCGGCGCTCTCCTCCTTCGCCGGCTGAGTCCCCGGGCCCAAGAGGCCGGTGCACTAGGATGCGGCTCATGCTCTCCCCGCCTCGGGTCCTGGACCCCGTTTCACGCGTGCAGAGCACGGTCTCCACAGTGCCACGCAGGAGGATGAGCGGGTGAGCCGCCGGGCCCTGGCGCTCTTCGTCGTGATGTGCGTCATCTGGGGCATCCCCTACCTCTTCATCAAGGTGGCGGTGTCGGGGATGACCCCGGCCAGCCTCGTCTTCCTCCGGACCGGGATCGGGGCAGTCGTGCTGGTCCCGATGGCGATCGCCCGCCGCGAGGTGCGGCCGGTCCTCCCCGCCTGGAGGTGGCTGATCGCCTACACCGTTGCGGAGCTCGCCATACCGTGGTTCCTCCTCTCCAGCGCCGAGACACGGCTGACCAGCTCGCTGAGCGGGCTCCTGGTCGCTGCCGTCCCGCTGTTCGGGGCCCTGCTGGCATGGGCCACCCGCAGCGAGCACCAGCTGGACGGCCGCCGCCTGGCCGGCCTGGGCGTCGGCCTCGCCGGGGTCGGCGTGCTGCTCGGCTTCGACGTCACGGTGCACGACCTGGGTGCGGTCGCCGAGGTTGGTCTCTGCGCGGTCGGCTACGCCGTCGGGCCGATGATCATCTCCCGGAAGCTGTCCCACCTCCCGTCCATCGGCGTGGTGGCGGCATCGCTGACTCTCGCGGCGGTGGTCTACGCCCCCCTGGGGATCGCCCAGCTGGCCGGCGGCCACCCCACGGCGCGCGCGCTCGCGTCCGCGGCGACGCTGGGCGTGGTGTGCACCGCGGTCGCCTTCGTCCTCTTCTTCGCCCTCATCGCCGAGATCGGGCCGGTCCGGTCAACCGTGATCACGTACTTCAACCCCGCGGTGGCCCTGGTGCTGGGCGTGACGATCCTCGGCGAGCCGCTTCGGATCGGTGCCGTGCTCGGCTTCGCGTTGATCCTCGCGGGCTCGGTCCTCGCCACGCGGCAGCGCCCGGCGCGGGCGTCGGCGCAGTTGCCGGCCCGCGACCCGGAGCCGGCGGGATCGAGGCTCAGCACCTGAGCTGATCCGGTGGCGTCCGCCGGGCCGCGGCGGGCCTGGTGCCCCCGGAGGGTCGCGACCGGGCGGGCCCCCTCGCCCTAACACGGGGGGACGGAGGTAGATTCGATGGCGTGGATGGTGGTGCGGGTCCGGGGAACGATCCATGCGCGGCACGACGTTGTCGAGACCCTGCGCTACCTGCACCTGACGCGGGCGAACCACGCGANNCGGGCCGCGGCGGGTGGCGGACGCACCCGAGTCCGCGATCGGCAACGGTGCCGTTACCGGGGCCCTGCATCCCGAGACCGCCTCCTATGATCGCGCTGCCATGTCTCGCCGTGTGCTGCTCGGCAGCCTGCTGGTCGTGTGCACGGGGTTCGCGGCATTCGCCCTGGCGCACATGTTTCCACCGGCGCCCTACGGTCTGGCCGATGACTGGCGGGTGTTCTATGCAGCCGCCCAGGTGATTGCGCACGGGGGCAATCCCTACGACGCCGCGACCATTCATGCGGCCGAGCAGACGGCTCAGCACTACGCATCCGTGCAGCCATCGCTCGACGACTTCGCCGACCTGCCCATCGTCGGCCTCTTCCTCCGTGCGTTCAGCTGGCTCCCGTACTGGTGGAGCTACGCCGTCTTCACGGCGCTCGGAATGGTGGTGGCGGGAGCCAGCCTGCGCCTGTGGATGCGCGAGCTTGGCTGGCCTTCGGCGGGTCTCTGGGTGCTGGGGGCCCTCTGTTCGTGGCCGCTGCTCGTCGGCGCGCTCTCCGGCCAGTTCGACCTGCTCCTCCTCGGGGCCACCGTGACCGCGCTGCTCCTGATGCGTCGCGACCGCCCGTGGCTGAGCGGCCTCTGCATGGCGGCGGTGCTGCTGAAACCCCACATCCTCTGGCCGCTGCCGCTGCTGCTCGCCACCAGCTGGGTCGGCGACATGCCGCAGCTGAGGCGCTTCGCCCTCTCCGCGGGGGGCGTCCTGGTGGCGGGGACGGTTGCCGGGTTCCTGCTGGTGCCCCATGCGGGGTCGTTCTTCGCCCACCTGCTCAACTTCGAGAGCACGGTGACCGCGGTGCAGCCCGACCTCGCCGGCATCCCCGGCCTCGTCGCCCATCTGCCCCACGGCGCCCTGCTGGGGGACGGCATCGCCGTGGTGGGCGTTGCCGGGGTTCTCGCCCTTGCCGTCGCCAGCATCCGTCAGCCCGCGCTCCGCGCCCTGCCGGCCGACCGGCGGCACCTGATTCCCCTGGTCGGCTTGGCATTCTGGCTGGCCTGCACCCCATACGCACATCCCAACGACGACGTCCTGCTCTTCCCTCTGCTGATCGCCGTGGTGGGAGAAGCCGGCCGCCGTCTCGACCCGCGGTGGCTCGAGGTGGGGATGATCATGTCACTCGCGCTCATCGGCTGCTTCGTCGGAGCACCGGTGGTGGGGGCGGTCCTGGTCGTGCTCGGCTTCGCCGGGTGGGCCTGGTGGTGGCGTCGGATCCCCGGGCCCGCCGCCGCTTCGGTGGCGCTGGCGGCCGTCGTCCTGCTCCCCGACATCTGGCCGTTCCACGTGGTCCCGGTGTCGTTGACGCCGATCGCGGTGACGCTGGTGTTCGTCGCGGGCGGCCTCGAACTGCGAGGGCTGCTGGGGGTGCCCACCGCCGCGGCTCCACTGCCGGCCGCGGCTCCTGCCGGGGTCCCGTCCAGCTAGGTGTAACGCCCGCACGGGGGTCGGGGGACGACCCTGGGGGCGGTCCCATGGCCGCACCCTGCCGCCGCCTCCGGGGAGGGGCGGCTGGTGCTACGCTCAGGGCCGTCCCGGGGTGCCCGATTGGCTGAGATCACACCCGAGAACCTGATCTGGGTAATGCCAGCGTAGGGAGGGCCGCAATGACGGTGGCGCGCTGCCTCACCATCGCCACCTCGGTTTCCGGGGGTGGCGCCGGGATCCAGGCGGACCTGAAAGCGTTCGCGGCCGCCGGGTGCCACGGGATGTCGGCGATCGTCGCCCTCACCGCCCAGAGCACGGTGGGGGTGCGGGCCATCCACGAGCTGCCCGCGCACTTCATCACCGCCCAGCTCGACGCGGTGACCGAGGACATCGGCGTGGACGCGGCCAAGACCGGGATGCTGTTCTCGGCTCCGATCATCGAGGCCGTCGCCGAATGGCTGGCGCCGACACGCTTCCCACTCGTCGTCGACCCGGTGATGGTGGCGTCATCGGGAGCCCGCCTGCTCCGCGAGGACGCGATCTCCACCCTGGTGCACCTCCTCTTCCCGCGCGCCACCGTGATCACCCCCAACCTCCCCGAGGCGGAGGCGCTGACCGGCCACCGGGGCAGCCGGCGGGAGCTGGCCGAGCGGCTCCACGAGATGGGAGCCCCCGCCGTGCTGGTCACCGGGGGCCACGGCGATCAGGCGGTCGACCACCTCTTCGACGGCCGCGAGCACCACGAGATCCCGATGGTCCGCCACCGGGTCCCGGCCACCCATGGGGCCGGCTGCACCCATTCGGCCACCCTCTGTGCCCGGCTGGCGCTCGGAGACGACCTGCTCGGCGCGGCCCGGACCGCGGCCCGGGTGGCGGCGGACGCGGTGGCCCATGGGCTGGTCGAGATCGGCCGGGGCGACGGTCCGGTCAACGTGCTCCACCGGGCCTTCAGGCCGCCGGCCTCCCCCACCGCCGCCCCCGACCCTCTCACGGAGTGATCCCGATGCCCACAGGAGCCCCCGGCTTCTCCCCCGCCGCGTCGCTCACCGCCATCCGCGCCGGGCATCCCCTCGTCCACCAGATCACCAACTACGTGGTCATGAACGAGACGGCCAACATCACGCTGGCCCTCGGCGCCTCTCCGGTGATGGCGCACGCCCTCGACGAGGTCGAGGAGATGGTCGCGATGGCCGGCGCGCTGGTGCTCAACATCGGCACCCTCTCCCCCGAGTGGGTGGAGGCGATGGTGCTGGCAGGCCACGCCGCCAACCGGCACGGGACCCCGGTGGTGCTCGACCCCGTGGGAGCCGGAGCGACCCGGATGCGAACCGGCGCGGCGCGCCGCATCCTGGCCGAGGTCGCGGTGGCGATCGTGCGCGGCAATGCGGCCGAGGTCTCGGCGCTCATCGGCGAGATGGCGGAGATCCGCGGGGTCGACTCGGTCTCCGCCGGCGACCCCGGGCGGCTGGCGCTGGCGGCGGCGGACGCCCTGGGCTGCACCGTCGCGGTCACCGGCCCGATCGATCACATCGCCGGGCCGGAGGGGAGCACGGCGGTGAGCAATGGGGTGGCCCTCCTCGGCCGGGTGACCGGCACGGGCTGCATGGCGACGGCGCTGTGCGGCTGCTTCGCCGCGGTCAACCCGGAGCATCCGCTCCGCGCTGCGACCGAGGCACTGGCGGCCTTCGGGGTCGCCGCCGAGCACGCCGCGGTGGGCGCCCGAGGGCCGGGCAGCTTCCACGTCAATCTGTACGACGCGGTGGCGGCCCTCGACCCGGGGACCCTGGACTCCGAGGCGCGCATCGAGGTCATCTCGGCGGGCGGCGCGGCGTGATCCTCCATGCCATCGTCGCCGACGCCGGCACGGCGGCCTGGGCGGCTCGCAACGGCGCCTCGGTGGTCCAGCTCCGGCTCAAGGACGTGCCCACCGCCCAGCGGGTGCAGGTGGGCCGCCAGACGATCGCGGGGGTGGGAGGGCTCGCCATGATCGTTCTCAACGACGACCTCGAGGCGGCGCGGGTGCTGGGCGTGGCCGTGCACCTCGGCCAGGACGATCCGGGGGTGGAGAGCGCCCGGGGGGCGGGGATCCCCTTCGGTCGCTCGGCGGGCAGCCTGGAGGAGGCCCGGGCGGCGGAGGCCGAGGGCGCCCTCTACCTGGGGGCCGGCCCGGTCTGGGAGACCCCGAGCAAGACGGACGCCGGCCCCGCCATCGGGCTGGACGGCCTGGGCGCCATCTGCCGTGCGGTGGGCATCCCGGTGGTCGCGATCGGTGGGGTGGACCTGACCAATGCCGCGGCCTGCATCGCCGCCGGTGCCGCCGGGGTGGCGGTGATCCGTGCCGTCACCGAGCTGCCCCGCCTCCGGGCGGCGCTCGACGCGGCCGTCGAGGCGGCCGGCAGCGGCGGGCGGGGCCGGTGAGCTCCGGAGGGCCGGCGCGGTGACGGAGGCGGTGCAGACCCCGGCTCGGCCGGTCGGATCCGCGAGCCCGGAGGTCGACGTCCCGGTGCGCGAGGGTGTCTACGGTGCCCGCGTCGCCGCCGTCGAGCCGGGCGGGATCGAGTACATCCCCGACTCGGAACGGCACGGCCGTCCGCTGCACCTCTTCTGGATGTGGGCATCGCCCAACCTGGAGTTCGCCACCGTCTACGTCGGCGTGCTCCCCGTCGTGCTCTTCGGCGGCGGTTTCTGGCCGACCGCCGTCGCCCTGCTGCTGGGCACCGCCCTGGGCTCTGCGTTCCAGGGGCTGCTCTCGGTGATGGGGCCGCGGCTCGGGGTGCCTCAGATGGTGGAGAGCCGGGCCGCGTTCGGCTTCCTCGGCAACCTGCTGCCCGCCGGGCTCCAGGTCCTGACCGCGGGCGCCGGCTGGGTGGCCGTCAACAGCGTGAGCGGCGCCTTCGCGCTGCACACGTTCTGCGCCGCGGTGGGGCTGCCGGTCCCGGGGCTGGTGCCGGCCCTGGCGATCGTCGTCCTGGTCGAGATCCTGGTCGCCTTCGCCGGCTACAACTTCATCCACGCCATCGAGCGCTGGGTCTTCCCCTTTCTGGCCGTGGTCTTCGCCGCCTGCTGCGTGGTGATCTTCCTGCACGCGCGTCCCGGCACCGGCTTCGACGCGGCCGCGACCGCCGCCGGCGGTGGGCCGGTGGGAGCCTTCATGATCGCGGTCTTCTTCGCCCTCGCCTACGCCGCCAGCTGGAACCCGTATGCCTCCGACTACAGCCGGTATCTGCCCCGCGCCAGCAGCCCGATCCGGGTGGCCGTGGCGGCGGGGTCGGGGCTGATGGTCGCCTGCGGGGTCCTGGAGGTCGCCGGCGCCGCGCTGGCGACGGTGGCGGGGACCCAGTGGGGGATCAGCGCCATCCCCACCAACCAGTTCGTCCGGCCGCTGCCCGAGGTGCTGGTGGTGATCGCCCCGCTCGCCATCTGCGTGGGGGCCGTCTCGGCCAACGCCATCAACCTCTACAGCAGCGCGATGTCGTTCCTCAGCATGGGCATCCGGATGGGCGCCCGGCTGCGCCGGGCGATCGCCGCGGTGGGCTTCGGGGTGATCGGTTTCCTGGTCGGATGGCTGGTGGTCAAGACCGGTCAGGTGGGGCCCGGCGGCACCGGGGGCTCGTACCAGAACTTCCTCTTCTTCAGCACCTACTGGATCGTCGCCTTCCTGGGGGTGGTGATCGCCGACTGGGTGATGCGCCGGGGACGGCTCCGCACCCGGCTCGTCTTCGACCGAGGCCACCGCAACTGGCGCGGCGTGCTCGCCTTCCTGCTCGGGATCGCCGCCTGCATCCCCTTCATGAACCAATCGCTCTATCTCGGCATCGTCGCCAGCCGCTTCCCCCAGACCGGCGACCTCAGCTTCGCGGCCGGCTTCATCGTCAGCGCGACTGCCTACTGGCTGCTGAGCCGGGGGCGGGCCGCGCGCGAGAGCTCCAGGTGAGCCGGCCTGGGGCTGCCTCGAGGCTGGCGGTCAGCCCGGGTTGATCTGCCGGTGTGGGGCAGCTTCCACGGCGGCGGGCAGCCCGGGTTGGTCTTCAGTCTGACCGGTTCGCCGCTTTCGGGCTGATCTCCCCGTCAGCCCCAGCCCGTCCCCCTCCGGCTCACCCCAGCGGGTGATAGCCGACGGACGATGGGAAAGGGTACATTCCCCACCTTAATACTTGGCATCGGTGGGGATGCCCTCAGCCGGCCCGCCCACCGCTGCCCGAGTTCGGGGATCGCCGTGCAGGCTAGGAGGGTGAGATGACGTTGGGAACACCACATCTTGCAGGTGCGGCGCGCGGCCGGCGCGGTCGCTGGCAGCCGATGCTGGCGGTCAGCCTGCTGGCCGTCGTCGCCGCCGCCTGCGGGAGCACCAGCAGCTCGTCGTCGTCGTCCTCGTCCAGCCTGGCCAGCAGCCAGGTGCTGAAATTCCCGGCCTTCCAGAACCCGGGGACGTGGGACCCGGGGGAGGCCGACGCCGAGGTCGACACCGAGTTCATGCAGAACGTCTTCGACAACCTCTGGCGCTTCGACGACAACCTCAACATCGTGCCCGACATCGCGACGGCGGTCCCGACCGCCTCCAACGGGGGGATCTCCAGCGACGGGCTGACCTACACCGTGCACCTCAACCAGAACGCCACCTTCAGCAACGGAGACAAGGTGACGGCCGAGGACGTCCTCTACTCCTGGGACCGGGCCGTCGCCCTCCAGGGCCCCTACTCCTCCAACCTCTCGGCGATCGCCGGCTACGCCGCGGTGCAGTCGGCCGCCGGCTCGCCTCCCGCGAGCACCACGGGCAGCCCGCTGAACTTCCAGCAGAGCATCGAGAACGGGCTCTGGGGCTGCTTCCGGGGCAAGGGCACGGCGGGTGCCACCTGCAACTCGAGCCTGGAGATGAGCGGTCTCACGGCGCCCGACGGGCTCACCGGCTACACCGTCCAGATCACCCTCGCCAGCGCCTGCGGCTGGTGCCTGGCTGCCTGGACCCTGGAGGGGACCACCGGGGCCATCGTCGACGAGAACGTCATCCACAACGACCCGGTCAACTGGTGGACCAAGCCCAGCAGCAAGACCGACGGCATGGTGGGCACGGGGGCCTTCTACCTCGCCTCCTTCATCCCCAAGCAGTCGATGGTCTTCAAGGCGGTCAAGGACTGGTGGGGCTCGCCGAAGCCGACGCTCACCGAGGTGGACGTCGACATCAAGGATCCCTCGGCCCTGGCCACAACCGTGGCGGCGTGGAAGCAGGGGAGCTACGGCATCATCGGGTACGGGGGAGACAGCGGCAACCTGGACTACCCGACCATCGAGACCATCAAGAGCTCGCCCTACGCCAAGGACCTCCTGACCCAGCCGAAGGGCCGGACCACGTGGCTGAGCTTCAACATCGGGTACCCGAAGACCGGCGGACCGTTCGTCGGGGAGTCGGCGGCGGCGGTGGGGCTGCGCAAGGCCTTCGACCTGGCGGTCGACAAGACCGGCCTGGCCAGCACCGTGTGCCATGACCTGCTCTGCACCGCGGCGACCGGGGGCCTGATCACCAAGGGGTTGATCGGCAACCTCGGCGACGGCCAGGACCCACTGGCCGCGTACAACCCCACCGAGGCCAAGCAGCTCCTCAAGGAGTACGACCCCACCGGGGCGCTGACCGCTAACCTCACCTACTCCTACAACACCGGCGGGCTCAATGACCCGGTGGCCGAGTATCTCCAGAACGAGTGGCAGACGAACCTCGGCGTCCACGTCAACCTGAACCCGGTCGGGGATGCCTCTCAGTTCATCTCCAACCGCCTGGGCGGCCAGTATGTGATGTCGCGTGACGGCTGGCAGTTCGACTACAACAACCCCCAGGACTGGTACGCGAACCTGTGGGGCTCCTTCGCCACCGCCGCGGGGGCAAACACCAGCGGCTTCGACGACCCGACCTACGACAGCATCCTCAGCCAGGCTGACGCGGAGCCGATCAGTCAGGCGCTCCCGCTCTACAACCAGCTGGCCACGATCCTGCAGCAGGATGTGGCCTACATCCCCCTCTACTACTCGGTCGGCAACTTCCTGATCCAGCCCTGGGTCAAGGGAGCCGGTTCGAACACCGGGTTCGACTACTACTGGGACCAGATCTCGATCCTCTCCCACTGAGAGGGCGTAGCAGAAGCTGAGCTTGGGACGCCCGGCGTGTGAGCCGGGCGTCCTCGTTCATCGGCGGGGAGGCCCTGACCCAAGGTGACCCGGGGAACGCTCGTCTACATCATCCAGCGGCTGGCGATCATCGCCCTCACCCTGCTGGTCGTCTCCTTCGTCGTCTTCGTGGTGGTCCACGCCCTTCCCGGCAACGCCTTCATCAGCCAGCGCGTCCACGGCAAGACGCTGCAGCTCCTCCTCCATGAGTACGGGCTCGACCAGCCGGTCCTGATCCAGTACTGGAACTTCCT
>DNAU01000066.1 GCA_003491925.1 Chloroflexota bacterium | reverse complement strand
CTGATCCAGTACTGGAACTTCCTCAAGGGGGCGATTCACGGCAACCTCGGAGTCTCCCTCTACATCCGGGGCGAGGCGGTCACCCCGCTGGTGCTCCGCGAGCTGAGCGTCAGCTGTGAGCTCGGGGGGTCGGCGCTGATCGTCACCATCGGCCTGGGCATGACCTTCGGCGTCCTCGCCGCCATCCGGCAGAACACCTGGGTCGACTACCTGCTCACCAGCCTCGCGGTGATCGGCTACACGGTGCCGAGCTTCGTGATCGCCGGGCTGGGCATCATGATCTTCGCCGACTTCCTCGGCAGCGTGACCGGGGGTGCCTTCGCCTATTCGCCGGTGTGGACGGGCACCTACGGCACCATCGGTGAGCTCTGGCTGCCGGCCCTCTCGATCGGCCTCTACACCTCCGGTCAGATCACCCGCATCACCCGTGCCAGCATGCTCGAGGTCATCCAGCAGGACTACATCCGCACCGCCCGCGCCAAGGGCCTGCGCGAGCGGGTCGTGACCGTCCGGCACGCCCTGCGCAACGCCCTGGTCCCCGTGATCAGCATCCTGGGCACCACCATCGTCGGCATCCTCGTCGGCGTCCTCGTGATCGAGAACATCTTCGGCATCCCGGGCCTCGGGAAGGAGTTTGTGGAGAGCATCCTCCAGCACGACTACAACGTGACGGTCGGCGTCTTCACCATCTTTGCGCTGCTCATCGGACTGTCGAACCTGGCGGTCGACCTCATCTACACGGTCGTCGACCCGAGGATCAGGTACTGATGGCCACCACCGTCACCCCGTGGTCGGAGTACGAGGGCGGCACGCTGGCCCGCCAGCAGGTCGGGCTCTGGCGGGACGGGCTGCGCCGGCTGCGCCGCAACCGGCTGGCCCTGGCCGCCCTGATCTACCTCGGCCTGCTCGTCTGCGTCTGCCTGCTGTCGCTGTTCTGGACCCCGTACAACCCCAACCTGATCGGGGTCTGCCCCACCTATGCCCTCCCCGGCACACCCGGCCATCCACTGGGCTGCGACGACCTGGGGCGCGACCTGCTCAGCCGGCTGATGGTGGGCTCGCAGGTCTCGCTGGCGGTGGGCCTGATCACCGCGGCCATCGTCATGGTCCTGGGCGTCGGCATCGGCCTCCTCATCGGCTACCTGCGCGGAGTGGCCGACGCCATCTTCGCCCTGATCATCAATGTCTTCTACGGCGTCCCCCCGCTGATGATCGCGATCGTCCTCTACGTGCTGCTGGGCCCGGGGGTGATCAACATCATCATCGCCATCGCCGCCGCCAGCTGGATGGACATGGCCCGCCTCGTCCGGGGCCAGACGCTCAGCATCCGGGAGCGCGAGTACATCGAGGCGGCCCGCGCCGGAGGCGCCCGCACCGGCAAGATCCTCTTCAGCCACATCTTCCCCAACGCCCTGGGACCGATCATCGTGCAGACCACCTACGTCGTCCCCGCCGCCATCCTCACCTCGGCGTTCTTCAGCTTCCTCGGCTTCGGGGTGCCCGCCCCCCAGGCGGACTGGGGAGGAATGGCCAGCGAGGGGTTCTCCCCACTGCTCGCGGGGTTCGATCCCTACATCCTGCTCTGGCCCGCCATCGCCCTCTCGGTCACGCTGCTGGCCTTCAACTTCTTCGGCGACGGTCTGCGCGACGCCTTCGACCCGAGGCAGCGACGCTGATGGCGGGATCCATGAACGAACCGGTACTCGAGGTGAGGGAGCTCTCCACATCGTTCTTCACCGACGACGGTGAGGTGAAGGCGGTCCGGGACGTCAGCTTCGACCTGGCCGCGGGGGAGACCCTCGGCATCGTCGGGGAGTCGGGGTGCGGCAAGAGCGTCACCGCCCTCTCCATCCTCGGCCTGGTGCCACGGCCGGGACGGGTGGTCGCCGGCGAGATCCTCTTCAGGGGCCGGGACCTGCTGAGCATCGACCGTGAGGAGCTGCGCCAGATCCGGGGCCGCGACATCGCCATGATCTTCCAGGACCCGCTCAGCTCCCTCAACCCGGTGCACCGGATCGGCGCTCAGATCGAGGAGGCGATGCGGGCGCACGACAAGGTCGCGCCCAGAGACGTGAGGCCCCGCGGCCTGGACCTGCTGCGGCAGGTGCACGTGCCCGACGCCGCCCGGCGCGTCCGCAACTATCCCCACCAGTTCTCAGGAGGGATGCGCCAGCGGGTGATGATCGCCATGGGACTCTCCAACCGCCCCGAGATCCTGATCGCGGACGAGCCGACCACCGCCCTCGACGTGACCGTGCAGGCACAGATCCTCCAGCTCCTGCGCGACCTCAACCGCGACCTGGGCACCTCGATCATCCTCATCACCCACAACCTGGGGGTTGTCGCCGGGCTCTGCAGCCGGGTCGTCGTCATGTATGCGGGCGAGATCGTGGAGCAGGGATCCACGGAGCAGATCTTCGACGCCCCGCAGCACCCGTACACCTGGGCGCTGCTCCGGTCCCTGCCACGGGTCGACGCCGACCGGCATGAGCGGCTCCGCTCCATCGAGGGCCTGCCGCCCGACCTCATCGCCCCCCCCACGGGCTGCAAGTTCAATCCCCGCTGCCCCTTCCGCCTGGAGCGCTGCTTCAGTGAGGCTCCCGAGCTGAAGCCGGTCGGAGACGGCCAGGTCGCCGCCTGCTGGGTGACCATGAAGCGGGCGTATGCGGAGATGGGAGCGGGCTCGCTGCTCGACACCAGGGCGGGCGCCGCCAGCGGGGTGCGGCCGCCCGCGGTCCCCCTCCCACTCGCCATCACCGGCGGGAGCCAGACCGCCGGGCCGGAGCCCCTCGAGCGTGAGTAGCGCGCCGTCGACCGAGCCGTCCACCGGCACCCGTCCGGACCCGTCGGGCGAGCCGCTGCTGCGCGCCGTCGACGTGGTCAAGCACTTCAACGTGGGGGTCGGCACCGTCTGCAGAGCGGTCGACGGGGTCAGCTTCGAGATCCGGGCCGGGGAGACGGTGGGGCTGGTCGGTGAGTCCGGATGCGGGAAGTCGACGCTGGCCCGGGTGCTCACCCGGCTCACCCCGGCGACGTCCGGCCGGGTGATCTTCGAGGGCGTCGAGCTCACCGGGCTGCGCGGAGAGAGCCTGCGCCAGCAGCGCAAGCAGCTCCAGATGATCTTCCAGGATCCCTTCGCCTCGCTCGACCCCCGGATGACGGTGGGCGACATCATCGCCGAGCCACTCACCAACTTCAAGGTCGTGCGCGGCAAGGCCAAGGACGCCCGGGTCCAGGAGCTGCTGCGGGTCGTCGGCCTGAATCCCTACTTCAACAACCGCTACCCGCACGAGTTCAGCGGCGGCCAGCGGCAGCGCATCGGCATCGCCCGGGCCCTGGCTCTGAACCCCAAGCTGATCATCTGCGACGAGCCCGTCTCCGCTCTCGACGTCTCGATCCAGGCCCAGATCATCAACCTGCTCGAGGATCTGCAGGCCGAGTTCAACCTGACCTACCTCTTCATCGCCCACGACCTCTCGGTGGTGCGGCACATCAGTCAGCGGGTCCTGGTGATGTACTTGGGCAAGATCGTGGAGATCGCACCCAGCGACGACCTCTACTCGACCCAGTTCCACCCCTACACCAAGGCGCTCCTCTCCGCCGTCCCGGTGCCCGACCCGCGGGTGGAGTCGCAGCGGCGGTTGGTGGAGCTGACCGGCGAGATCCCGTCACCCCTGCACCCTCCCTCGGGTTGTCGCTTCCACACTCGCTGCCCGATTGCGCAGGTCCCGGGCATCTGCAGCGAAGAGGAGCCGCCGCTCGAGGAGAAGGGCAACGGGCATCTCGCCGCCTGCCACTTCTCGGCACAGGTCGGAGCTGCGCTGGGCTGAACATGGACCACGAGGCGGCGCTGGCGTTCATCCGCGACCACCGGCGCGGTGTGCTCGCCACCCACCGGCGCGACGGGGGGCTCCAGATGTCCCCGGTGGTCGCCGCGATCGACGCCGAGAAGCGGGTGGTCATCAGCACACGCGAGGGAGCGATGAAGACGCTCAACCTCCGCCGCGACCCCCGCGCCACCCTCTGCTCGTTCAGCGATCCCTTCTTCGGTGAGTGGCACACGGTGGAGGGGACGGTGGAGATCGTCGGCCTCCCCGAGGCGATGGAGCCGCTGGTCGACTACTACCGGCGGACCGGGGGCGAGCACCCCGACTGGACCGACTACCGGCACGCCATGGAGCGCGAGCACCGGGTCCTGTTGCGGATGACCGTGGAGCGCAGCGGGCCCACCCGGACGGGGTGAGCGGATCCCAGCCGGTCAGATCGGCGAGCGGACCGGGAGCCCCAGGGCCAGGGCCTGCCTCCGAGCCGGTGGCAAGCTGAACAGAATCGTGCTCATCTCGTGCGCTCTGGCGACAGGAGCGTAACGCCCGGCCCGATCGCGGGAGTCACACTCGGTATCTGCGATGGACGAAGGCCACCCCGTCGTCGGCGGATCCAGGGCGGAGACTGCGGCTCCCGCGGGAACCAGGGTGGAGCCGAGCTCCGCGATGGACAAGTTTGCCGGTTGGGCCCCCGGGGCCCACGACGGCATCCCCATCCTTCCGCGCGGCACCGCCCTCTTTGAGGGGATCCCGGCGCCCGCGATCGTCATCGAGGCACTCGCGCCGGTCATCGGAGACGGGGCTCTGGTCAGCCGGCGATCCGGGTCCGTCGGGGTCATCCTGATCAAGGAGGCAGGCCTCTTCGAGGTTTACGCATACGAGGGTGGGAAGAGGTTCGAGGGCCAGAAGGCGCTCCAGCTGATCTCGGGCTGGAACGACGCCACCGTGAGCGCGTACCAGCTGGATCGCAACGTCGTGGCGGCCGCCCCATCCCTCTGCCGAGGCAGCCCCTGCCACGCGGATCTCCGGCTCGAGTGGACCGATTGGAAGGGCCTCCTGGCCGACCTCTGCGACCGCGGCGGGCTCTTCGTGGTGGAGTTCGACACGCCGGTCGGCCGGGGCGTCACCATGATCCTGGGCGGGCGGCAGGTGGCCACCTACACGGAGTCCCATCCGGAGCTCGGTCCGGAGGGTTTGCTGGATCCGCTGGCCGCGACCAGGCGGGGGACCATTCGGGTTCGCCGCGAGCTGGCAACCCCGGCGCCCGTCGTGAAGCCGATCCCCGTCTCGTCTCCCGGCGCCGCCCCGACGGCACCCGAGCCGGCCCGGGCAGCCCTGGTGGCGGCGAAGCCCGTGGCTGCTCCCGGCAACGCCGCGCCGCTCAGCGTCGGGATCGGCTGGTCGACAGCGCCGCTCGGCTCCGCGGCCACGGGAGGCGTGCGCCCCCCGGGCCCTGCGGTCGCGCCCGCACCCCCCGCCGCCCCTCAGGCTGCGGTCCTCCAGGCCGAGCCCTTCGACCCCTTCGCGCTACTCGAGCACGCCGACGACCATGTGCACCCCACGCCGTCCGTCGCCACTCCATCCGTCGCCGAGGTGGCCGTCGCACTGAAGCAGCTGGCGCGAGCTCATCTCCTACGCCAGTCTCCCCGTGTGGAGGCCATGGTCGACGACGCGGTCGCCCAGCGCGTGTCGCTGGGGATACTGGTCGACGAAGTCCGCGGCCTCGTGATCCGCGGTGTGACCTCAGTCACCCTCGCCCATCTTGCGGACGAGATGGACGCGGTGGTCCCCGCCCTGCCTCACTGAGCCCAGCCGTCCTGGACGGCCCAGGCTCCCAGCCTGCAGCGGCACTCCTGCCACCCGTGATCCGCGGGTCACCCGGCCGGCGGGCTGCTCCGGCGGCGGTCCAGCTCCTGGCGCGCCATGCGCAGACGCTCCGCGCTCTTCTCGACACCGATGAAGGCCATGGCGTCGAACACCGGAAGGCCGGAGGGATGGCCGAGGATGGCGATGTAGAGGACCCGGAACCCGTCGCGGGCCTTGACCCCGCGGGACTCGAGCAGCTCGGTGAGGCGCAGCCGCATCGCCTCGAGGTCGTCCAACCCGCGCGCCTCCACCTCGGCGACGGCGACGTCAAGAAGCGCCCCGGTGGTCTCGGGATCCACCTTGCGAGGCGGGAAGACGACGTCCGGGTCCCAGGGGGCGGGCCCGAGCAGCGGCTCGGCCAGCGCGACCGCATCGCGCAGGGTGATCATCCGCTCCCGCAGCAGTGGCACCAGCCTCCGGCGCGTCTCGATGCTCGTCTCCGGCAGGTGGAACTCGAGCGCCGCAACCAGCGCCTCACCGTCCATCCGGCGGATGTGGAGACCGTTGAGGGAGTCCAGGCGGTGCGCGTCGAAGACGGCCGGCGACGATTGGACCCGCTCCAGTGAGAAGGCGGCGATCAGCTCCTCACGGCTGAAGACCTCCTGCTCGGTGCCGCTGGACCACCCCAGCAGGGCCATGGCGTTGATCAGCGCCTCGGGCAGGTATCCCAGCTCCGCGTACTCGAGGACGGTGCGGGCGCCGCGCCGCTTGGAGAGCTTCTGGCGGGACTCGTCCAGGACGTTGGGCGCGTGGCAGAAGCGGGGCGCCTCCCACCCCAGGGCGGCGTAGATGGCGAGGTGCTTGGGGGTGGAGGGGATCCACTCGTCGGAGCGGATCACATGGCTGATCCCCATCAGGTGGTCGTCGACGACGACGGCCAGGTGGTAGGTGGGAAAGCCGTCCGACTTGAGCAGCACCTGGTCATCGATGTCGGCGTTGTCGTAGCGGATGAGGCCGTGGATGACGTCGTCCCACTCGGTCGTCCCCGCCGGCATGCGCAGCCGGAGCACCGCCGGCATCCCGCTCTCGCGCTCCGCCGCCACCTGGTCCTGCCGGCTGAGACAGCGACGGTCGTAGCGGGGCGGCTGGTGGAGGCGCTGCTGCTCCAGGCGCATCTCGGTCAGGCGCTCAGGAGCACAGGTGCACCAGTACGCAGCGCCCGATTCGACCAGTCTGCGGGCATGCTCGGCGTAGAGGTCGAGGCGCAGCGATTGAATGTAGGGGCCTTGCGGGCCGCCCACCTCAGGGCCCTCGTCCCAGGTCAGCTCCAGCCACTGGAGGGTCTCCAGGATGGCGGCCTCGCTCTCGGGCACGTAGCGTCCCTGGTCGGTGTCCTCGATGCGGAGCACGAAGCTGCCGCCCGTGGAGCGGGCGGCGAGCCAGGCGAAGAGCGCGGTGCGGACGTTGCCGAGGTGGAGGAATCCGGTGGGCGAGGGGGCGAACCGGGTGCGGATGGGAGCCACCTGACGGGGCTCAGCGCTGCGCGAAGAAGAGGACGAAGAGCGCGGTCCAGATCAGCAGCACGGCCACCAGGATGGCGGCGTCGAACCCCGAGACCGTGAAGCCGACTCGGCGGAGCCCGCCACCACCGCGACGCCCATCCACCGAGACGCCACCGCCGCCAGGTGCGCCGTCGCCCATCCCCCAGGCAGGGGGAAGGGGCGCGACGTCGCGGGGGGGGGTCGGGGAGGCCTCGTCGCGGGCGGGCATGTGACCTCCGAAAGTGGGCAGTGACGAGATCCGATCGAGTATACCCGGGCCTGGAGTGCCGGCCCCGAGTACACTCGCGGGCCATGGCGCCGCCGCCCAACCATGTGCCGGCGGCATCGTCGCCGACCAGCCGATGGGCCAGCGTCCGGCGCCGCGCCGGCGTGCTGCGCATCGCCCTCCCCCCGTTCACCGCCAGCAAGCTGATCGGCGTCCTGGTGCCGATGCTGACCGTGTGGGTTCGGGGCACGGGGGCCGGCCTGCCCGTCCCCTCGACCCTGCTTCAGCCCTTCGCGCTCTGGGACGGCGCCGCGTTCACCGAGATCGCCCAGCAGGGGTATCCGAGCGGCCCGGTCAACCTGGCGGCCGGAGCCCCGGGGCACCTCTGGGCGTACTTCCCCGGCTACCCGCTGCTGGTGCACCTCCTCGGCTACATCGTGCCGGGCACCATCGCCGCCGGCATCGTGGTGAGCGCCGCCGCCGAGCTGATCGCCCTCGTGTTCCTGGCCAAGCTGATCCTGCTCGAGCGCGGCGACGAGACGTCAGCGCGCTTCGCCTGCTGGGCACTGGCAGTCTTTCCGTATGCCGTCTACCTGACCGCCGTCTACTCGGAGAGCACCTTCCTCGCCGCCGCCACCGCCTCGCTCTACTACATGCGCCGAGGCCGTGACGGCCGCGCCTCCATCGCCGCGGCGATCGCCATGCTGGTGCGGATTACGGGGGTCGCGCTCATCCCGGCGCTCATCGTCGACCACCTCGTACGCCGCCGCGGACGCCCCGGGCGCGGCTTGATCGCCATCCTCTCGAGCCTGCTGGCACCGCTGCTCCTCGTCGCCTACGCCTGGCTCTCGACGGGGGACCCTCTCGCCTACCTCCATGTGGAGCGCTCGGCCTCCTTCAACCGCCTCTTCGCCTGGCCATGGGACGGCGCCCGGGCCACCTTCGCGTCCTTCGTCGGAGGCACCGGGGGGAACAGCTTCGTCTTCGGCATGGAGATGCTCTTCGGGGTCGCCGGGCTGGTCGCCGTGATCTGGCTGGCCTGGCACTGGCGGACGGTCGCACCCGCGCTCACCGTCTTCGCGGCGGTGGCGTGGCTGATGTCCACCTCGCTCATCTACTGGCTGAGCGTGCCCCGGTACATGATGACGGTGGTGCCGATCTACCTGGCCCTCGCCGACGTCACCCTCCGCCATCCGCGCTCGCGTCCGGTCCTGATCGCGGTGTCGGCCGGTTGGATGGGGTTCCTCGCCACCCTGATGGCGACCGGCCAGTTCGTGGCGTGACCATGAGCGCGGGCAGCCGCCGGCTGTCGGGGACCTCCCGGCCGCGTCCGGCGGTGTTCGACCGGATCATCGCGGGGGTCCGCGGCAGGCGTCCGCTCGAGAAGGCGGCGCTTCTCTCGGTCGGGATGGTCGTCGCGATGCGGGTGGTCCTCGGCCTGGCCGTGGCGGTCTCGTGCGGTGACGGACACTGCGACACGCAGGGGATCACCTGGTTCGGACCACCTCCGGCGACCTCGGGGTGGCAGGGCCTCCTGGTTGGACCGTGGCAGCGCAACGATGCCGCGCTCTACTCGCAGATCGCCCTCCACGGGTACCTCCCACCCAGCTCCGGCATCGGTCCCGTCGGGGTCTTCTTCCCGCTCTTCCCGCTGCTCACGCGGGCGTTCATGAGCCTTCTCGGTGGGGAC
>DNAU01000030.1:504-6966 GCA_003491925.1 Chloroflexota bacterium | reverse complement strand
GGCCGGTCCAGCCGAGGCTCATCGAGGACCTGACCAGGGCCACTGCTTCGCCAAGCCGGCCTGATCGGAGGCGTGTGGCCGTCACCTGCCAGGTCAAGTTTCGTTCCCCGTCACTGGGCCGGCCGAGGTCTTCTCACGCTCGCAGACGGCCACCGGCAGCCGCTCATGGGCGCGACTGGTCGGTTAACCCAGATTGGGGGTTGTCCAAGGCCCTGCGCCGTGGCACGGTTGGGACGTCCGGCTGGACCGGACGATCTTCGTAGGGGGTATTGACGCGTGCCGTCCCGCCGATCACTTCTGGGCATCGCGACCATGGTTGGCCCGCTCGTCGCGTCCGCGATCGTCACGCAAGTGCCGGCCACCGACACATGGCGCGGCGGGGGAGGCAACACCGACTGGTCGAATGCCGCCAACTGGGCGTCGAATACCGTGCCCGGCACCGGGGACAAGCTGGTCTTCCCGGCCTCCACAAACCTGATCTCCGACGATGATCTGTCGGGCTACACGTTCAGCGGCATGACTTTCACCGCCGCTGGCTATGACATCGGCGGCGACTCCTTCGCGCTGAGCGGTCCGCTCGCGGTCACCGCCGCGGTGACCTCCGGCCAGGACGAGATCGATCCCCAGGTCACCTTCGCGGCGGGAGGGCGGGTCTCGGTGGCCGCCAGCGGGGTCGTGCTGGATCTGGCGGCGACGCCCCTGGGAGCTCTCATCAAGACGGGAGACGGCACCCTCGCCGCCCAGGGACTGAACGCCGGCACCTCGCCGATCACGGTTCGGGCCGGGATCCTTACCGGATGCGGAAACGGCAGTTCATCGACCAGCCCGATCACGGTAGAGGCTGGAGCCTCCTACGTTGCCGGCAGTCCGGACTCCCCTGACAACCTCATCGGCTGCGGGCGCCCGCTGGTGGTCAACGGGACGGGCTATCAGGGTGAGGGAGCCATCGACGTCGTCCAGCATGTCAACTTCGGCGCCCTCACCCTCGGGTCGAATGCGACGATCGGAGGCCTGGCCACGGGCGCATCGAGTTCGTATTGGCTGGGGGCCGTGGCCATCCGCGGCCACACCCTGACCTCGGCTGGATTCACCAACACCTTTGCCGGGTCGATCAGCGGTTCCGGAACGATCCTCCAGGACGCCGCGAACATCACCCTGGTCGAGGGGGCCGGCTCCGTCCGCTCCGCGGTGGCGGACTCGGGAATGCTGGGGCTCGCCGTCCCGGTGACGACGGTCACGGTCGGCGGGACTGGGGTGCTCTACACCGCGAGTTCGATCTCCCGCCTCTCGGTGTCGGCCTCGGCGCAGCTCTGGCCCTGCGATGTGCCCACGACCGTACCGCCCACCGGCCCCGACACTCCCACCGTGACCACGGTGGCCCACAGCCTGCGCCTGCCGGCCGGGACCACCTTCGTGGCCCAGCTCGGCGTGGGCTCCGCGGCTGGCAATGACTCGCTGACAGTAACCTCGGGCCTGATGACCATCAGCGGCGCCTCGCTCGCGGTCGCGGCGCCAGGCGCCTGTGACGGCTCGGACATCGCCACCCAGCCCGGCGACAGCTACACGGTCCTCACCGCGCCCGGCGGGCTGATGGGCACGTTCGCGGGACTGCCCGATGGTGCTGTGCTCACCGGCGAGGACGGCAATCCCTACCGTGTCACCTACACGGCAACGTCGGTAGTCTTGACCCGCGACTAGCTCTCGAATACAAGAGGCCCTCGGCGGGGAGCCCTAACCCTCGCCGCTTGAGGTCATGGGGGAGGGTAGGGGCGCGGGCTCAAGTGAGGCCGCCCTCGTCCATGCGAGGATGCCGCAATGTCGCCAGAGGGGGACGTCTGCCTCGGGCTCTGGCCTAGGATCGGCAGGTGGAGACCGCTAGGAACAGACGGCATCTGGCCCTGATCTCCATCGGCGAAAAACACGGCAAGCAGGTCAGTGTGACGGCGAGAATCCCAAGGAAGCGAGAGAGAGGCTGGAGGCGCAGTACGGCGTAGGCACCGTCGTCTCTCTATGGAACGAGGAGGACGCTGCGCGCCCGCGCTGATAGGGCAAGTCGGATGCGCTAAAGGGCGACTGCCGAGGACGGACAAATCTGGGTAAACGCGACCCAAGCACGCGAGCATGGCTGAAGCTACCTAGAGGAGCTCGACGCCATCCTTGCGAGGCGCTTGGGTCAGACGGGGGGCGCCGGCGGTAGGCTGTAGCGGTGCCTGAATCCGGGCTGAACCCCGACCAACCAGAAGTGCCCGTTCCAGTTCAACCATGGGTCGCATTCATCGGCTTCGGGGGCCGGGAGATGCTCGCGAACCCCGACGATGGCCTCATCCACTATCGGGGGGTGGGACGTCTCCTCCGGCCGCGGACCCTCTGTGGGAGGCACGGCCGGCGCCGCTTGAGAGGCAGTGGACGCCTTTGCCGTGAGTGTCTAGCACTCGGCGGAGATCCGAGACGCGACCGCTGGGCATGATCTCCACTCCGGCTACTTACTCGGACGTGCTCGCTCAACCCCGAGACGGCCGCGAAAGCGCCTGAGTATTCTGTCCGCCGGGAGGGAGGGCGCAGGGATCACCCGGCATCGTGAGGTTACCTTGGCCCAGCGCACAGTTCTGTTACTTGGCCGTCACCAAACCGTTCAAACCGCCGGATCACCCGCCATCGGACCTCGCTAGCGTCCGGCTCCTGGTGGGGGCGAGCTCCGCCAGTGCGGCCTGGTATGGCGCAGCGCTGCTCGCCGGCGTCGCGGCGGGCTTTGGGCTTGCCTACGGCATGCTGCAGGCTCACCCGAGCACCAATCCGGATCTCGCGCTACTGAATGTCCTGATCCCCGCCGCCCTGGTGGGTTCGCTGTTGCCGACCCTGGGAGGCCTCCTCGTCGCTCGCGGCTACTCCAATCGCGACGTGAAGCGCACTATCCTCGCTGGCAAGGCCCCCGCATGCTGGATATCGCCCGACCGTCTCTGCTGGTGGGACGGCGCCCAGTGGGTGAGGGTGTCGACCGCGGCCCCGGACGGTGCGCTGCGCTCTCCGGACGGCAGCTACTGGTGGACGGGGCACCGGTGGCTCGCTCTCCCACCCCGGCCGTGGCGAGGCCGGAGGGCCGCGGGCGAGGGCACCGGCGTCAGAGCCTCGGTCTAGGATTCCACTCGACGCCTGCCGACCCTATACCAGGGTGGTTGTCGTTCTGGTTCGCGGTTCAGGGGGGTACAGATGGCCATCACACCAGACCAACCGACAGAGCTCGAGCTGGCTCGCCGTATCCTCGTCCACGGCGCCTTCCTCCCCGTCGAGATGCGTACCGACCTAGTCGTGGGTGCCCTGCCGGCCGCCCTCGCTGACCAGGTCGCCGTCCCCTCGGGAACGCGGCTAGAGCCGAGACGCATGAGCCCTGGGGGTGTAATTGGCATCCTGGGATGGGGCGAGGGTTCCTCGCTTGACCCTGCGGCACCTCCTCCCCACCGGGATCCTTCGCCGTCAAGCGGGGAGGGCTGGAGGCCGCCCCACCGCCCGCTTCGTATTCCCGGTGTTCAATGGGCCCACCGGGCAGGCGGGAACGCCTGTACGGTAGGAGCCGTGAGCCGGGGCCTGACCCCTTCGTATTCTCGACCTCATCGGATCGGGTGTCCTTGTTCTGAAGTGTCGACCCCGGCCTTCGGCTCTGGGACCGGTCTGACTGGATAGGAGCGTCGCTTGCTCGCGCCCCCAACCGGGAATTGTCGGCCGATCCTCTCGACAACCTAACACGCGGAGGGCTGAGCGGATGAAGCGAGCGGACGCGCGGGGCAACGTGGTCGGGGTGGATCCCCACCGGCACACGCTGTCGGCCACTATGGTCGACGAGCGGGGAGGCATCGTTGCCACCGGCCATTACAAGGTGTCGGGCGACGGCCACCGGGCTCTCGAGGCCTGGGCGCTCAGCTTCGGGCCCGTCGCCCGGTGGGGGATCGAGGGGGCGAGCGGACTGGGTCGCCACGCCTCGATGTACCTGTGCCGCCAGGGTCACGACGTCCGCGATGTCAACCCAACGCGGACGGCGGAGCGGGCGCGCGGGCGCTTCCAAGGCAAGTCGGACGTGCTGGACAGCGAGCGGATCGCCCGCGAGACGCTGGCTCACCCAGAGCTGCCGGTGGCCTTCAAGCGCGCTGGCGACGACAGCGGACCCGATGAGACGATCGAGCTGATTGGCTTGTGGCACAAGAGAGACGCTCGCTGCTCAAGACGCGGCAGCACCTCCTCAACGAGGCGGACGCGCTCCTCAGCGAGCTGCCTGACGAGCTGCGCAGCGCCCTCCCCCAGACCAAGGCAGTCCGGCCGCGCCTGGTCGCACTGCGCCGGCGTGATCGCCGCCCCTGGCCAGCTGCCACTGCCCTGCGCCTTCGCATGCTGGCCGAGCATGGTCACACCATCCTCGAGCTTGACCGCCGGGACCGTGAGATCACCCGTGAGCTGGCCACCCTGATCGCTGCCACCGGCTCGACCCTGGATCAGCTGCGCGGCCTCGACACCCGCAGCGTCGCCGAGCTCCTCGTCGAGGTGGGAGATCCTCGGCGCTTCACCGAGGGAGGCTTCGGGCGCTTCAGCGGCACCGCGCCAATACCGGCATCCTCGGGCGAGGGCGCTGGGGAGCCGATCCGTCACCGACTCAACCGCGGTGGCAACCGGCGGGTCAACGCCGTGCTCCACCGCATGGCGGTCACCCAACTACGCTGCGACGAGCGCGCCCAGCGTATCTCGGATGAGGCCCGGCGCCGGGGCCACACCAAGCGTGAGGCGGTCCGGGTTGTCCGACGTCACCTCGCTGCCGTCGTGTATCGCCGGATGATCCGCGACCTCAGGGCTCGCCAAGACGCCTCTGCCGTGGCCGCTTGACACATAGGAGCTTCGGGAAGGTCCCCACGTATCGGCGTGGCGCACTTCCCGGCAGGCTGCGGCGGCCTCGGAGGGCTCGAGGGCGCGGTTCTGGGCGCCAGCGCTCGTAGAATCGCGCCACAGGTACCATTCCTGCCAAGAGCGCGCCCTAGGAAGCCCCAGGAGGCCGGGAAGTCGGGCCCGGGATACCTGAGCGCAAGGCTGGGTGGTTCTTGAAGCACCGGGAACTCGATCGCCGTTCCGGACGGCGGATCCCTGCGTCAGAGGTCAAGACCAGATCCACCACGGCAAGGGCATCCGATTGGAGCTTGAAAACCGCAAGGGCCGCCAAGCCCTCGGGGGTTCGAATCCCTCTCCCTCCGCCAAAATCGCTGAGAGCACAAGGGATATTCCTGGATCATCCGTCTGCCGTATTTGCCGCCTTCACTTCGTTTGACTTGTCCATCCCATTAACCATCCCACAAAGTACTCCCGTCCGCGGCCGTCGGATCAGGGTCCGCTCGGCGCCAATGAGCACCCCTGGCCCGGAAAGCCCGCAACGACCACCCGCTTCCACCTAACCCTCAGTGTCAGTCGGAAGCGGCCCACTGGGCGCCGTTGCCGACGGGCGACAGGATCCCTGTGCTCCGCCCTGACGCCCGCGGCTTTTGCTCGCCGAGGGCGCCCACTCCTCAGCGAAGATGCTCCGCCTCCCCAATCCATTGGTCGAGCGCACCAACGGGAATCAGCCGGCGGCGGCCCAGTAGGATGGATCTGATTTCCCCTCGATGAACCAGGGACCAAAGCGTCGCCTTGCTTACCCCAAGACGGCCGGCAGCCTCACCAACGCTCAGGGTGAGACGCTGTGCATCGGGCCGCAACGCAGGGTGCGAGGCCACCTGAGGCCGCGCAACTGGAACTGATGGATCGACAATCGGCTCGGCACTGTCAATGGAGATGGGGCGAAGCTTGCTCATCAACGAGGTCAGGCTGCGATGAAGCTCCAAAGAGGATCTCACAACTGAGTCTATCTCTTCGTTGCGCACCACGCCCGCTGGCTTCGTCGCGAGCAGGTCGCGCGTGAGCCTACGCACCTCATCGAGCAGTTTGCGGATCGCCGTCCATTGAGGACCGTATCTCCCTACACACATGTTCCGGTACTCGTACAGATCCGCTTCAGTAATGAGGCATCGCTCACTCCTCGGTGAGGTTGGTCGGTTACCTTTGTTCTCGAAGCGAAAGGCGGGCTCGAACCCGAGACACTATCCTCCTGGCGTCCTGCGTCGCAGTGCGCCGTTGCCGCGCGGGCTGGTGTGATGGCGGAGACCAACCTACTCTGGAGCCAATTGACGGAGGACTAGGCGCTATGAGTGATCACCTATCTGATCGCAGCGATGCCCCAATCGACTGGTGGGACCGACGTTGCATCTGCGGTCACGCCGCCCACGACCATCACGATACGTACTGGAAGAACGGGATTGTCCTCGGTTCGGAGTGTGAGTTCTATGGCTCCAACGAGCAAGGCGGAATGGCCTTTGCGCATGAGGACGGAACGGTCTGTTCCAGCGAGCACCACGCCCCCGCCGAGGGCTGCCACCGGGTCCACCGGCTTGTCTT
>DNAU01000030.1:0-453 GCA_003491925.1 Chloroflexota bacterium | reverse complement strand
CACCGGGTCCACCGGCTTGTCTCCCATTGCCAGTCGTTTGAGGAAGACTGACGGCCCCGCACGCCCCACCCATGGCAGGTTCGTTCCCTTCCCAACCCTCTCGTCTGCCGAGCAGGTGACTAGAGAATTGGGTCGGAGCAACCACGACCCCTCTCACCGGCGGGCCGCCAGGGCCATCCATCCGAGGGCGGTGCTCCCCCCGCCCACCGATGACCAAGGCCTGGGTACTGAGCCTCGGCCCGGTGGCCCGGTGGGGTATCGAGGGGGCCAGCGGGCTCGGCCGCCACACCTCAGCCTGGGATTCGTATTCGGGAACTGGCGCCGGGAAAGGGAATCGAACGTTTGAAACCGCCTAATGAATTGCCAGGAGCGGCCTGAGGTGGCCCGGTCCGGCCAGTCGAAGTGGACGCGAAGTGGACTCCTCGGGCTAGGCTCCTCCCTCCCTGCCGTGCC
>DNAU01000300.1 GCA_003491925.1 Chloroflexota bacterium | reverse complement strand
GCGCCTCCACCCCTCCGCCCCTGGAGGGGAACTTCTTGCGCAGGGCGGTCGCCCGCACCGCCCAGGCCTGAGCCCGCTCCGCGCCCGGAGTCTCGGTCGCGGCGGCTGCCGCCGTCATCCCGCCACCTTGGTCAGGCGAACCTCGAGGCCGATCCCGGCGGTCTCCACATGGCACGTGCGAAAGGCGGTCTGCGCGACCAGGCGCTCGAACCGGGCGGGGGAATAGGCGCGGCGCCGCAGCAGCGTCGAGAGGATCAGCCGGGTCATGAAGCCGTTGAAACGGCTGAGCTTCATCGCTCGCACCTCCTCGGCGATGGCTGCGTTCGAGGCGTCGTTGTTCATGTCCTGGATCACCGCCGTCCCGCCCGGGCGCAGGACCCGGTGCATCTCGTCGAGGGCACGCGCGGGCTGTTTGAAGTTCTTGAAGGCGGCCTGGCAGACGATGAGGTCGAAGGCGTCGGCCCCGAAGGGCATGGCCGAGACGTCGCCCCGGCGGAACACCACGTCCACCCCCGCCTGGCGGGCGTTCTCGGTGGCGATCTCCACCATGGTCCGGCTGATGTCCAGTCCGGTCACCTGGAGCCTTCCCGAGCGGGCCATCTCGACCGCGTGGTAACCGGGGCCCGGCGCCACCTCGAGCGCCGTCGCCCCGTCGGGCAGCCCGGCGGTGAGCCGCGCCGCCTCGCGGCGGCACTCCGCGAGCTGGCTTGCCGAGCCCCGGTTGCGCGCGTACCAGCGCGCCATCCGCCCCTCCATCTCGGGCAGCTGGAAGCGCCGGCGCGGTGTGGTGCTCATCGGAAGAGGCTGAGCGGAATGGCGACGGCTTCCGCCAGCAGCACCAGGAAGCCGCCCAGGCCGATCAGCAGGATGGCGAGCCCGACCGGCGATGCGAAGCCCCACCAGTTGGTCAGGATCCCGTGGGGCAGGCCGAACAGCTCTCGGTCGCGGTCGTCGTCGTTCATACCGGTTCTCCTTGGCGGATCAATGGCTGCGTTGCGGACGTGCCGGCGGCATCGGCCTCGGCCTCGGTGAGCTCAGCGCGGTCGCCCCGAGAGCGCCCGCGGGCGAAGAGGGAGGCCACGGCGGCGAGCCCGAGCACGCCAACGGGGAGCAGCATGGTGGGCTTCATCGCGGCCACGAACCCCTCGGCGAAGACGGAGTGTGCCAGCGATTCGAGGCTGGTTGCGAGGCTCGGCGGCGTGCCCGCGGGGATGCGCAGCGCGGCCCCGCTCTGGCCGGCGCCGATCTGCAGGCCGCTGGCGGCCGCGCCGGTGAAGCTGGCCACGAACGACCCCGCCACGTGGGCGGGGAGGTGGGAGGCGGCGGCGACCGCCTGCGCGTGCAGGGAGGTGGCGAGGCGGTTCTGGAGCAGGGCTCCCACCGAGGCGCTGGCGATCACCGCGCCCATCTCCTGGAGGGTGCTGAGCGTCCCCGAGGCCACTCCGGCCAGCTCCACCCGGAGGTCGCGGGTGGCCAGCTGGAAGGCGTGGCCCCAGATGCATCCCATGCCCAGCCCGCCGACCACCAGCCCGGGCACCACCGACCACCGGCTCGAGTCCGCCTGCACGTCCCAGGCGATGTAGGCGGCTCCAGCGGCGAACAGCAGCAGCCCCGCGGTGAGGACGCGGTTGGCTCCCAGCCGCGTGGTGGCCGGCCCGTTCGCGGGGCCGGTGGAGAGGAACATCGCCCCCGGCTGCACCGCCACCACCAGGCCGGCGGCGAGCGCGCTGAGGCCGAGCACCGACGGGTAGTAGATGGTGAGCGGCAGGTAGATGCCGAGGATGAAGAAGCTCATCGCCGCCAGCACCAGCGCCATCAGCGTGAAGTTGCGGTCCCGGAAGAGGGCGAAGGTGAGCAGCGGTTCGCCACCCTGCCGTCGCGCCTGGTGGATGAGGAAGGCGCCCAGCAGCACCACTCCGGCGGCGATGAGCAGCGGGATGCTGAGGGGGCCGGTGATGGTTCCCCAGTCGTAGCGCTGCCCCTCGATGAGCCCGTAGACGATGCAGAAGATCGCGGCGGTGACCAGGGCCATGCCGGCGAGGTCGAGCCGGTGGCGGCGCCCGGGACGGAGGTCGGGCACCAGGCGGCTGGCCGCCAGCAGCACGCCGACGCCGATCGGCAGGTTGACGAAGAAGATCCAGCGCCAGCTGAGGTCGGTGACCAGCAGGCCACCCAGGGTCGGCCCGGCGACCACGGCGAGCCCGGAGAGCATGCCGAAGACGCCGAACACCGGTCCCCGCCGCTCCGGGGGGAAGATGGAGACCAGGATGGCCATGCTCTGCGGGGCGAGCAGGGCGGCGCCCACTCCCTGCAGCGCCCGGCCCGCGATCAGCACGCCCGCGGTGGGGGCGAGGCCGCTCAGGGCGGAGGCCGCGGTGAAGAGGGCGATGCCGCCCACGAACAGCCGGCGCGGGCCCACGATGTCGCCGAGCCGCCCCGAGGTGATGAGCAGCACCGCATAGCCCAGGCTGTAGGCGTTGAGCATCCAGAGCACCTCGTCGAGGCTGGCGTGGACGCCGTCGACGATGCGGGGGATGGCGATGTTGACGATGGTCAGGTCGAGCAGGGTCATGAACATCCCCGTGGAGAGGACGAGCATCACGACCCACGGGTTGAACCGGCGGGCGGCAGCGCGGCCCCCGTTGGGCTCCGGCGCCCCCGGGGGACTGCCATACTCTCCTTGCATCTGCCTCTCCCGGGGTGGTATCTTAGTAACTAAGCAAACGTGATACTAAGCAGATGACCCGGCCCATGTCAACCCCCGCCCGCTCCGAGCTGCTCCGCCGCCTGGTGGTCGCCGTCCGCCGTCAGGTGGCCTGGACGGTGCTCCACAACCAGGCCATCGCCGACCGGCTGGGGATGGGGGTGACCGACCTCCACTGCGTCAACCTCCTGGACATCGAGGGCTCGATGACCGCCGGCCGGCTCGCCGAGCTGATGGGGCTGACCACGGGCGCGGTCACCGGAGTGCTCGATCGGATGGAACGAGCCGGCCTGGTGCGGCGTGAGGCCGACCCCGCTGACCGCCGGCGGGTGGTCGCCCAGCTGGTGCCCGAGGGAATGGCGCGGGTGCGCGCCGCCTACGCGGCCGTCGGCGGGGCCGTCCAGGAGCTCTACGCGGGCTTCGACGACGCTGAGATCGCTCTGCTGGTCGCGTATGCGGAGCGCAGCACCGAGATCACGCGCCGGATCACGACGGACCTGAGGAGCGTGGAGCGCGGCACTGCCGGGGTGAGGGAGGGGGAGCTCTCGGCTCCCCTGGGCGGCGTGACCGCGGGACGCCTGGAGGTCAACGCCTCGGTGGCGCGGATGCGGATCGGGTCGAACGCGGAGATGCCGGACCTCTACCGGGCCAGCTTCGACGGGCGCCCGCCCCGGATCCGGGTGACCGGTGGCACCGTGAGCCTCACCTTCCCCGGGCTCTGGCACGCGGGGGCCGGCCGCGGTCAGGTCGTCCTCAACGGGACCATCCCGTGGGCGCTGGAGATCCGCGGCGGTGCCGCCGAGATGGACCTCGACCTCTCCAGCGTCAGCCTCTCCGAGATGACCATGACCGGTGGCGCCAGCCGGGTCGACCTCCGGCTCTCCCGACCGGTGGGCACGGTCCCGCTCCGGATCCGCGGGGGAGCCAGCCGGATCGGCATCCATCGTCCCGGCGGTGTGCCGGTGCGGGTGAGGGTGACGGGCGGCCTGAGCAAGCTCAGCCTCGACGCCCACCGGGTGGGGTCCGTCGGCAGCGGCGCGGTGGTGGCGAGCCCCGGGTTCGAGACCTCCGTCGATCGCTATGAGCTCGTGGTGGAGGGCGGCGCCAGCCGCATCACCGTCGACGGCGGCTGACGGGTGCGCGAGGGCCGGGCACCGAGGCGGACCGGGGTTGCGCCGCGCCCAAGTGGATGAGCTATTCCTGGGCGCCCACCTGGAGCGGGTCACCGGCCGCCGGATGCACGTCTGGATGGGCGAGTGCCACGTCCATGCCGGAATCGACCCCGACGACCTCGCGGCGACCCGGCGGCTACATCCCGACGCCGAGCTGCTCGTCCACCCGGAGTGCGGCTGCACCTCCGCGACCCTCTATCGCCTGGGCCACAGGGACCTGCAGGGGCCGAGCTGCGTAGTCGCGTCCACCGAGGGGATGGTGCGCCGGGCGGTGGAGTCGCCCGCCACCACCTTCATCGTCGCCACCGAGGTCGGGATCATCCACAGGATGAATCTGCTGGCCCCCTCAAAGCGCTTCCTGCCCGCCTCCGAGGACGCCGTCTGCCCCTACATGAAGAGGATCACCCTGGAGCGCGTGGCCGCCGGCCTGGAGCGGATGGAGCCCCGGGTCAGCGTGCCCCAGCCCGTCGCCGATCAGGCCCGCCGGGCCCTCGACCGGATGGTCGCGATCACCGCGTAGGTTGGAGAGCCGGCGCCTCCGGTCGACCGGCGGCCACATCCGCCCGTGACCGATCGGGCGCCGCCGTCACTCCGGCAGCGGGCTCGGTGGCCACCCCCGCGTCCGCCAGCGAGCGCCACCCCGCCGCCGCCGCCAGCAGCAGCGCGGCCCCGGCGAGCCCGAATCCCGCCCGCGGGCCCGCCGCCTCGGCGGTGAAGCCCACGATCGGGCTGGTGATCGGCTGAGCGCCGGGCAGCGCCATCACCCAGATGCCCATCACTCGCCCGCGCATGGAGGGGGCGGCGCGGAGCTGGGCGAGGGTGTTCGCCCGGGCGATGAACCAGATCGAGAGGGCGCCGGTGATCCCCAGCGCCGCGAAGGCCATGCTGGCGAGCGGAGCTGCGGCCGTCGCCAGGATCGAGATCCCGGTGAGCAGGGCGAGGAGGCGCACCGAACGGCCCGACGGCATCCCCCGCCCCGAGGCGGCGAGCAGGGCTCCGGCGACGCCGCCCACGCCAAAGGTGGCCATCATCAGCCCGTACCCGCCGCCACCCAGGTGGAAGGTTCGGGTGGCCAGTAGGGGCAGGCCGACCCCGAGGTTGAAGAGCATCCCCGACGCGGCCGCCATCAGCAGGCAGTAGCGGAGCGCGGGAGTGCTCCAGGCGTAGCGGAGCCCCGCCCGGACGGCGCCCGGGCCGGCCGGAGCGCGGCGGATGGGTGCGGCGCCTCGCCCCGCCCGCCGCCTCTGGGTGAGCAGGACGGCGAGCGGCGGGAGGTAGGAGACGGCGTTGGCCACGAAACAGAAGGGGACGCCGAGGGTGGCCAGGAATATCCCGCCCGTCGCCGGACCGAGCACACGCGAGACGTTGATCACCACCTCGTTCAGGCTCACCGCGCTGGCCAGCCGCTCGCCACCCACCAGGTCGAGGACGTACACCTGGCGGGCGGCTCCATCGGGTGCGCTCACCGCTCCGGTGACGAAGGCGAGGAGAAAGAGCATCCAGACCCGCACCGCCCCGGTGAAGGTCAGCACGGCCAGCGCCCCGGCCAGGAGGATGAAGAGGACCTGGGTCACCGCCAGCAGCCGCCGCCGGTCGACCCGGTCCACCAGCGCTCCCGCCCAGGGGCCCCCGAGCAGGACGGGGAGCATGTAGCAGGAGCCGAGGATCCCGAGGTCGAGGCCACTGCCGGTCAGCCGGAGCACCAGCCAGGACTGGGCGACGCCCTGGGTCATGGTCCCCGACGCGGAGAGCACCTGGCTGAGGAACCACCAGCGGAACGAGGGCGCACGCAGCGACCCCAGAGCGGGTGAGAGACGGGAGCGGACCGGGCGAAATATCAACGAATCAGTGTAAAATTCAACAGGCGACTGGCGGGAGTACGAGTGTAACAGGATGTGGCTCACATCTATTTGTGCATATTCGTATGAATGTGGCTACACTCGGAGCATGCCTCTGCCGCCCTCTTCGGAGATCCTCCGCCCCAATTCTCGCCGTCTCCTCACCCTCGTCGAGTGCTCGGGCCCGGTCACCCGGGGGCAGCTCGCCCAGCTCTCGGGCCTCCCCGTCACCACCGTCGCCGGCGTCGTCGCCGAGATGCTCCAGCGGCGGCTGCTGGTCGAGGTCGTCTCCGAGGTGGCCCCCCGGGGGGCGGGGCGCCCGCCTCGGACCCTGGTCCCGGCGGCGCCGCCCCGCGTTGTGGGGGTGATCGCTCACCGGGGCAGCGATCTCCACGCTGCCGTCGTCAGCCTCACCGGTCTGCCCATCGGCGGGAGGAGCGAGACGGTCGTGCATCCGGACTCCACGCCGGAGGGTGACGCCCACCTCCCGGGTGGGTCGCTGGAGCTGGGGGCACGTCTCCTGGATGCGGCGCTGCGGGACACCGGCATCTCGGTCCAGCGCCTCGCCGGAGTGGTGGTGTCGGTGGCCCGGCCGCAGCCGGCGGAGGTCGACCTGGCACCTCTCCGCGAGCAGTTCGAGGCGCCGGTCGTGGCCGAGAACGACGCCAACCTCGGTGCCCTCGGCGAGTCCTCCTTCGGTGCCGGCCGCGAGCTGGACAGCTTCGTGTACGTCATGCTCGGCCACGGTGTCGGGGCCGGCCTGGTCTTCGACGGACGGCTGCACCGCGGGGCCGCGGGCTTCGCCGGCGAGCTGGCCCACGTGCAGGTCCGCGAGCAGGAGGACGGGCCGCTCTGCGTCTGCGGGGGGCGCGGATGCCTGGCCCAGGTCATGGGCCCCTCCCTCCACGAGTTCGTGCGGCGCGCGTACGCCCGGCGCCTCAGCGTGCCCGAGGTCCTCTCGCTGGCGGCGGACCGGGAGCCCGGCGTGCGCCGCACCTTCTCCGATCTCGGGCGCACGGTGGGCCGGCCCCTCGCCGACCTCTGCACCATGCTCGATCCCGCGGCGGTGGTGATCGATGGGAGTCTCGGGGCTGCCGGCGAGCCGGTGATGGCCGGCATCCGCGAGGCCATCGACCGTCACGCCGCCCCGGCGGTGGCCGACTCGGTGCGGGTGCTAGCCGGCCAGCTCGGGGAGCGGGCCGAGGTCCTCGGGGGGGTGGCCCTGGTCCGGCAGCGGAGCCTCGACGAGCAATAGCACCCGGGGCCGGCTCGCCGCCGGTGAGCCCTCCACTGGCGGAGCCGCCCGCCACCCGCACCGCCGTCTCGGGACCGCCCGCCACCCGCGGCGCCGGCCCCGTCTGGATCGGCTTCGATGGCAGGGGGCTCGGCCCCGCTATGCTCGGCGCCGAACCGATGCTGGATCGCTTTCCCAACCTCTACGACCGTGACCGCTGGCGCCGCTTCGGGTACCCCCTGCTCGGGCTCGGCATCGTCTGCGTGATCGTGGGCGCGATCTTCGACGGCCAGAAGGACACGGGGACGGCGAACGTCTTGCTGGTGGCCGCGGCCCTCGGGCTCGGCCTGTCCGTGTCGCTCTGGATGCGCCAGCGCTACAGCTATCTCAGGCTGGAGGGGGATCAGCTCTTCTTCCGGTACCTGACCGTGAGCGTCCGGCTGGACGTCACCGAGGTGCGCCGGGCCCGGGTCGCCAAGCTGGTCGCCGCACTCCAGCGCCGGGGCCGGGCTCCTCGCAGCCTGTCGGGTGCCGACGCCCTGGTCCTCCGCCTCCGGAGCCCCGACAGCGGCCGGCTCCGCCGCCTGCTCAGCCGCCGCTGCGTCTTCGGGGACGAGCTGGTGATCCCGCTCCACGACGCGGTCCTCCTCCAGCGTCAGATCGAGGCGGCCCTTGCCCCTCAGCGGAGGGGTTCCGGCGACGAGGATCGTCCCCCGGCGCCACGGCGGCGGAACCGGCGGAGATGACCCGCGAGCCCGCCGGTGGGCGGTCCTCGGACCCGTCCGCCGACGATGAGCCCGTGGGGACGGAGCCCGCCGGCGCAGAGCCGCCGGGGACG
>DNAU01000370.1 GCA_003491925.1 Chloroflexota bacterium | reverse complement strand
GATCGGCGAGAGCTTCTCGCGATCGCTGCGCCAGACCTCGCTCTTCCCTCCGCTGGTGGTGCAGATGGTCAAGGTCGGCGAGGAGACCGGCACCCTCGACCAGCACCTCGCCGAGACCGCCCGGATGTACGACAGCGAGCTGGACAACCGGCTCAAGCGGCTGACGTCGATCGTGGAGCCGATCCTGATCATCAGCGTCGGGACGATCGTCGGCCTGGTGGCGATCTCACTGATCCAGGCGATCTACGGCTTCGCCTCGGCATTCAAGGGGTGAACGGCATGGTCACCGGCGTCGGAGTCCGACACACAAAGCGACCCTCGCGCCGACAGCGGGCGCGTCAGAAGGGACTGACTCTCATTGAGACGGTGGTGACCCTGGCCATCATCTCCATCGCCGTGGTCGGGATCGCCTACGGCTTCTCCGCGGCGGTCCGCGGCGCCGGCGACGCCCAGGTGCAGGCGGAGCTGGACGCGGCCGCTCAGACAGCGGCGGGCTACCTGCAATCCGACCTGTCCTACTGCCCGTGCGATGTGGTCGGTCCAGCCTGCGCCGGCGGCCCCTACAGCCTGGATGGCCTGCCCCTGCCATCGGACGTGACCTCTTGGTCCCTCACGGCGGTAACCGAGTCCCACCCCAGCCCGAGCCCCGGATTCTCGGGCACGAAGTGCAACGGGGGCCAGGTCGACTACGGGGTGCAGGAGATCACCATAGTCGTCTCGAGCGGGTCGAACTCTCTCACCCGCGTCGTTTGGAAGGGTGATCCATCATGAATCGGCCGCACGCGTCGCGGGCCGGGGAGCGCGGGTTCACCCTCATCGAGGTCCTGGTTTCCCTGGCGCTGCTCAGCATCATCGGGGCCGTCATGGGTGTCGTCTTCAGCGTGGGGATGAGCGCCATTGCTGCGCCCGGCGCCTCGCGCGACCGGCTCGCCTCCGCCTCCGACGCCATCGCCATCCAGCAGCTTCTCGCACAGGACGTCCATCGCGCCACTTGCATACAGGTCCCATCCGCGGGCGTTTACGGGAGCTGCGCCACCGAGAGTGCGAGGACGCAATTCGATGGCCGGTGCAGCAGTTCGGAGCTGTGCATCGAGTGGCCTGATCTCGCGACAGCTGGCCAGTGCGACATGGCCCTTTACGAACTGTCGCCGGTCGCCCGCTCTATTTGGTTCGGCAGCACCGAGGACGACACGATCACCTACCTGGAAACGGCGACCGTGAGACTCGCGTCAGTCGCAGCGGGAGCCTGGCCCGTCGGCCTGAAGATCACCGTAACCAGCGCCAACACCCACCTCGCCGACCCGCCGCGCCTCTCGTTCGAGCTTCAGCCTCTCGCGACGGCGCCGTGGCCGACCGATCCCGTCACCAACGCCGGTACCAGTCCGTGCTGACCCCCAGAGCCAGGCACCGCCGCGAGCACGGCCAGGTTCTGATCCTGGCGCTGGCGTTCATCGCATTCTTCGGGCTGCTGACGGCCGCGGTGCTCCAATTGGCGGATACAGTCGAGCTTCAGCAGTCGCACAGCCAAGCGGCCACCACTGCCGATGCCGACACCGAAGGCGGCATGCTCTTGGCCGCCCAGGCCGCGCAGGCTCAGGGCAGCTGCCGGGTGCCGTCAACGGGCAGCGTCACCATGACCAGCGGAGACACCGCAGCGTATCAGACCAACGCTTGCAACCCGGGCGCGACAGCCAACCTGATAGCCGACCAGTGCGCCGCCTGCGTCCTCGGTCAGTCAGGGAACACCCAGCCACTTACCGTGGACGGTTCACTGACAGCCCAGGGACCCATCGCCGTGAACGGGGCCGTGACTCCCAACGGCGGAACGATCACCTCAACGCTGTTCAGCCCCAGCGGCCCGCCGGGGTTCATCGGCTGCCACCCGGGTTGCGGGCCGAATCCCAATCCGGCGACCGACTTCACCCCAGCGGCCAGCGACCTCTCGGCTCCAGCGTCACCCGAGGACGTCACCTTCCCCGGCGTGACTGCTCCCGCCTACTGTCCCGACACGTACAACGGCACCGACGGCGGCATGATTCCGCGGGGATGCTACTCGTCCATCTCCGTCGACTGCTCCACGGCACCCAACGGGTCGTGCAGCTACACAATGGAGCAGGGAACCCTCATCCTCGAAGGCCCCTTCAACATAGGCAGCGCGGCCGGCGATGACACGAGTGTCACGGTTGAAGCTCCCGACTCCGTACTGCTCGCGTTCGCCCAGGTCCCGGGCAGCGCCGGCAGTCTGCTGGTTGGTAGCGACGCGACTCTCACCCTCGAGGGCGGCCCTAGGCCCGACAACGATGGAGTCACCTTCTACGTCGATCCTTTCGACACCATCGGCACGTTTAGAATCGACCGGGGGGGATCCGTCTACGTCTCAGGCACCGTCTATGCGCCCGCAGCGAGCGTTGAACTACATGGGGGCCCGGGAACGGGGGACGGTACTCTGACCACCGCTCCCAGCGGAGCGGACCCCGAGTCAGGCCGTCTGATCGTGGGTTCCTTGGACATCGGGCAGCACGGGGCGGTCAACGTGACCGCGACTCCACCGACTCCCGGATACTGCTGGGTCTACAGCGACACCGTGACAGTCACGACCGCTGCAAGCACTAACACCGGAGAGGTTGTGGTCGAAAGCAACTGCTCGGGGGAGGCGGGAGTCAAGATCATCAGCATCAACTATGGCTCGTAGCGACGACGGGTCGGCCACCGCCGGCCCACATGTGAATGGCGACAAGTCCACTAAGAGGGAGGAAACCATGACCGACCGGAAGCGCCGGGTGACGCGCCACCGCCACATGGGCGAGGGTGGTTTCACCCTCATAGAACTGCTCGTGGTCATCGCGATCCTATCGGTGCTGGCCACCATCGTTGTCCTCAACGTGACCGGCGTCAAGAGCAAGGGGAACACGGCGGCGTGCGTGACCGACGTGGCCACAGTTCAGACCGCCGTGGACGAGTACGTGAACGCGCAGGCGAGCGGCGGACTGGGCGTCTTCAGCTCGACGGGGACCTCACCCTCCGCCATCACGGGTGG
>DNAU01000352.1:5196-7879 GCA_003491925.1 Chloroflexota bacterium | reverse complement strand
CCCGGTCGCGGCTACTCCCTCACGTTTCGAAATGCGGACTAGCTGGTTTGCCCGGCACGACCGCTGGAGCCTCCCTCTCCGCGGCGTGGGAGTCAGGCGCGGCCTGCCTCCGCCACTCCCTGCGGCAGGCCTTCCGAATCCGTGAGCCGGCCGGCCACGGAGACCGCGTCATCGAAGAGGGCCTCAGCGCCGACGATGTTGGCCTCGGCCCCGGAGCGCGTGCTGACGCACTGCCGGTCGACGCCGTCTCCCACCCGCCCCTCGCGGCGGTCATAGACGGGCCGGCCGGCGGGGTTCCGCCCGTCGAACCAGGCGCGCGAGAGGGTCACCAGGCTGCCGAAGGCGGGGTCTCCGGTCGCTCCCGCCAGGCGGCTCAGCGTGTAGATGGCTGAGGCGACGTCATAGGGCTGGACTCGCACCAGATCGAATCCGCTCCTGACCGCGCTCCCGAACACCAGCTCCGCGCTTCGGCTCGCGATGGCCAGCCAGTCATCGCGGTCCAGCCGGATGGCGACCTCGGCGACCACGCCCTCCTGAATGTGGCCCCACAGGTGGGGAGCACCACGTTCCTCCGGCGAGTTCATCAGCATCTCGGCGTCGCGGCAGTTGAGCAGCTCCTCGGTCCAGATCGGGAGCCGCTCGCTCAGGCCGTGGTCGTCCGGCTGGCCGGCGACCGCCAGCGCGGCTCTGAGGTGGAGGGCCCGCACGTCACTGGGGACTTCGGTGGCGGCCAGGATGTGAGGCAGCCCGCGGCGCAGGGCAGGCTCGATTCGCTCGTCGTCGAGAATCGGAGCGGCATGGGTCAGCGCGAGCACGGCGCGAGCCTGCCAGAAGTGGCCCTCCGCCATCGAGGTGCGCCCCACTCGATTGGGTGTTCCCTCCCAGTCGAGGATGAAATTCAGCCAGCGCCCATCCGCACCCTGCATGGCGAGCACGAAGTCGAGCAGCCCATCGCACCACCGTCGCAACCACGGCAGCCGGGTGGCCGCCCAGAGTGCGCAGTACAGATCGAGGGCACGGGCGGCGTCGTCGACGCAGGCGACTCCTTCATAGCCGGACTCACGGGCTCGCACCGGCTCATTCAGCCCGTCCGCGTAGACGGCGAGTGCCAGAGCGCGGTCGCCGGCGAACGGGACGCTGCGTCCCAGCCGAGCCAGCTGCCTCAGCACGCGGTCATCTGGTCAAGGACGGCCTGAACTTCGAAGTCCGCAGCCGCGAGGCAGCGGTCGGCAGCTCCGTAGTACACCCGGATCCGCTTTCCCCGAGGGTCGAGGGGGACGAGTCCGCAGGCGAAGACGGCGTCGTTGAAGACGCCGACGCGTTCGTACGGGCGAGTGGGTGAGAGGATCGGCTTCGGTGATCTCGCGATGACGTGGCTGGGGTCGTCGCCGTCGAGCAGAAGCGCGCCGAGAGAGTACCGCGTTTCGCGATCGACCCCGTGGTAGATCTCCAGCCAGCCATCGGGGACACGGAATGGCGGGGCACTGGCCCCGCTGCGCAGCTCGTCCCACATGCCCGGGCGCGGCAGTGCCAGCGGAGCGTGCTCTCCCCAGTGGACCAGGTCGTCGGAGAAGGCGATCCAGATACCGAGCACACGGCCGAAGGACTGGGGCATGGGTCGGGTGAGGGCCGCGTAGCGACCGCCGACACGCTCCGGGAAGAGGGCGACGTCCTTGTGGTCGGGCAGGAACATGAGACCGTGACGCTCAAACGAGTGGAAGTCCGTGGTCGTGAGCCGGCTCGTGCTGATGCCGAGCCGCCCCACGGAGACGTAGGTGATGTGCCAGAGCCCGTCGATGAGGGTGGCTCTCGGATCCTCGCAGCCATACTCCTCGAAGCGGGTGGCGGGAGGGATGGCCGGATGGTCGTCAACCTCGAAATGGACGCCGTCGCGGCTCCGCGCCACCCGCAGGTGCGACATCTGGGTGAGGAAATCGCTGACGTCGTCCGCCGCCGCCGTGAATCCCCCGGCGAGATTGCGGTAGCGAATGGCCCGTGGGTCGGTGAGGTCGAGGCCCGGAGTGTCTCGCGGCATGAACACGGGGACGACTCGGTTTGGGGTGTGCGTCGTGTCGAGAAAGGCGATTCCGACCACCTCGTCGGCGGTGTGGCCGCCGGCCAGCGGCTTGAGCTCCGGCTCCGGGGCGGCGAGATCCAGGGTGAGGGCATCCGCCGGAGGCACGGCGCCGGCGTACGGGCGCTCGCCGACGCGGAGCAGGAGCACGACCTCGTCATCGACCCTGGCGGCGGCCGCGTTGAAGACGGAGACGACCTCGAGGTCGGGAAGCGAGGGGGGCACGTCGGCCGGGGTGAGGATGGGGTTCTCCGGCAAGCGTCGTGCCAGCGGTCTCGCGCTGGTCAGGCGCTTGGGCACACCGGTCCTGGCAGCGGAGCGCCGGGGCAGGCTGGTGACGACGTCGAGGAAGGCGCGTGCCGATCGAGGCCACGTCGCCTCGTGCGCGTAGACGAACGCTGCCTGCTCGAGCCGTTGCTTGAGGGCAGGGTTGTCGAGGATCCCGGATACGGCCTCGGCGAGCTGGTCGGGGTCCCGGAAGTCGACCAGCACGCCGCGGCCGTCGCCGAGGGCCTCTGCGGCGTGCAGGTACCTCGTGGACACCACAGCCTTGCCGGCTCCGAGCGCGTAGGAAAGCGTGCCGCTGGTGATCTGATTGGGGTCGAGATA
>DNAU01000352.1:680-5190 GCA_003491925.1 Chloroflexota bacterium | reverse complement strand
CCGCGTGCAGGTATTCGGTAGAAACCACAGCCTTTCCGGCACCGAGTGCATACGACAACGTCCCGCTGGTGATCTGGTTGGGATCGAGATAGGGGGTCACGTAGACGTCGGTGGCGAGCAGGAGCTCGACGATGTCACGCTGGGTCATGTAGCTGTCGATGAAGGCGACGTGGTCGTCCAGTCCCAGGGAGTGGGCCTCGGCGACTAGGCTGTTGCGATATGTCTCGCCCTGCGCTCTGAGAAGGTCGGGGTGGGTCTGGCCGGCGATCAGGTAGAGGGCATCGGGATGGTGAGCGACTACCTCGGACATCGCCTGGATCATGTACTGGAGACCCTTGCGGGGATCGACCAGACCGAAGGTCGAGATCAGCGGTCGGCCTTCGACGCCGAGCTTGGCCTTGAACCGCTGGCGCCCGTGCGGCTCGATGACCGGCATCCCATGGGGAATCACCCGAGGAGGCTTGGTGAGACCGTAGTCGGTGGCGAAGAGCTCGATGGCCCGCGAGGCCATCACGATCACCTCGTCGCTGAGCGCCGCGATGCCTCGCACGGCCTCGCGGATGGACGGCGATGGATTGGGGAGGACCGTGTGCATGGTCGTCACCACCGGCTTGCGCAGCTCCTCGAGGAAGGGGCGCAGGTGGTCCTCGTAGGCGCTCTCAGTCGGCCTGCCGCCGATGAGCTGTGGCTTCGTCCAGATGCCGTAGAGGCCGAACTCGTGCTGCACGTTGACGGCATCCGCGTTCGAGCTGTTGATAGCTCGGGCCGCGGCACGGTAGGAGTCGGCATTGCCCTGGCGTATCCGCCAGCGCACCTCCGAGGGATACGGGCGGAGCACGGTCGGCTCCTCGATGGCCGCGATCCGGCAGGTGACGGACGGATCGGTGGCGCGGATCGCGGCGATGAGACTCGCAGAGAAGGTCGCGATGCCGCATCGTCGGGGTACGGCTGAGGACACCACGGCGAGGCTCAGCGAGGCCCGCGAGCCTCTAGGCTGGGGTGCGATGGGACGCCCTCAACGGGCCACGCGAGCCTGGCCCTCGGCGCAGGTCTCGCAGAGGCTGCGGTCGGGAGCGAGACCGTGCTCGGAGCCATCGACCGGGATGACGACGCTGACGAAGCCGAAGCCCAGGTCGTCCTTGCCGCACACCCTGCAGCTGACCGAGTTCGCCAGCGTGTTGTACCGGAACTGCTCGCCTCCGATGCTCAGCCCACGCTGGGGGTGGGGGTTGAAGCTCGCAGCCGGGATCAGGTGGCGGGCGGGGTCGCGGGGGCCATCACGGCTCTCCGACGATGCGGGCTGATCGCGAAGGACCTGCAGCTGAGCGGTGGCGCTGTGGCGCCGTACGGCGACCACCGGCACCGGGAGGCCGTCAACGCTGGTGTACCCGGGGACAGGGTGGGGGAGGGGCTGCCACCCGACGGCCCCGCCCTGGCGGCCATCTTGGCCCCCCCCCGGCACCCAGCCACGGAACAGCCGGGACAGGCTAGTCACCGCGGTGGCTGCCGCGAAGACGGCCTCGCGCTGGCGATGGTCGCGCGTCGGGGGCGCCTCCGGCATCCTCGCGGGCGTGTTGCCAGTCGGCGCCCCGCGTGCGTCCTGCGGCGAGATCCGGATCCGCCTCGGCCACGACCCTGGTGGCGGCGGGAGCCTTGCCGAGCAGCCAGTCCTCGAGGGCGGCCTCATCGATGGGGAGGAGCGCAGCGACAGGCCTGCCGTTGCGCGTCACCAGCGCCGGGCGTCCCGACGACTGAACGCCCTGAATCACCGAGGCCGTGTTGCGGGCGAGCTCACGGAGCGTGACCGTCGCCATGGGTAGAGTGTACGCTAATCTGTCAGACAATTGTCTGTCAGGAGGGCCTGGGCCTCTCCTGCTCGGGGGTTCCCCAAGCCCCGGGTGTCGGCCTGGCCGGGATCGGGGGAGAGTGGCCCGCGGGAGCCTGGCAGCCTGCGTCGACGGACGGCCACAATCCGCCCCTGCGCGACGAAGTGAATCAATATGCTCAAACGCCTGGGCCGACCACCCCAGATCCCGCCCGACTCCGAGGGCCGTCATCGGTCTCCGGGGACGGCCACTCAGCCGTCAGGGAGCGAGCGTCGGGAGCGTGCTGCTCTCGAGCAGGTTGTCGCAGAGGACCTCCGTCTCCGAAGGGCTGCCGCCCTTGGCGGTGTAGATGCGCGCGGTGATGGAGCCCCCCTCATAGGTCACGTGGCACTCTGGGACGGCCGCATACGCGCCGGCGGGAATGGAGGTTGTCGCGAGCCAGCCCGAGGTGGCCTCGAGGGTGCTGCAGATCGACTTCGCGTTGGTCGTATCGGTGCCGGCGACGGTGAGGTAGGCGATGGTGTCGCCTCCGCTGGCACCGGATGCCCCGCAGATGAATGTCGAGTCCGGGTTGGCGGAGGTGTCACCGGCCCCACCGGTGACACCGGCCACCGGTCCTGAGGTGGCGGTTGCCGAGGGCGAGGTGGCCGACGGCGACGTGGCGGGTCCCGTGGTGGCGGTCGCGGCCGCGGTGGCCGGCGTGGTGACAGAGGCCGTTGTGCTCCCGCACCCGGCCGCTGCCAGGGCGGCCGCCCAGAACACCCACGATGCGATTCGAAAACGCGCCCGTTCCACGCGAAGCCCTTCCAATCTCGAGATGTGGTCTCCACCGCGCGGCGGATCGCCACCACCCAGCGCCGGCAGGCGCCAAGGCTACCATCCGCCTCCGCCGACGCGTGGGGCTGGTGCCGGACGGGGCGACGCCTGCGTCAGAGGGTGTTCATGGTCGCGGTGCGCCGCAAGCTAGCTGGATCCCGATCCGCGGCAGCCTCGGTCCTTCATCGCCGAGACCGGGGTCGGGCTGCGCCTCGTCCCCGAGGGTCGGACCCCGGGGGCGCTCTCGATGAGCGACCAGGCACGCCGCTGAGGTCCCTCCTTCGCGCGTCTACCGCCGCGTGCGCTCCGCCTCCTCCTGAGGGTAGCGGTCACCCGCCACGGTGATCTCCGAGGCGGCGGCGTCGATGCTCCGCAGGTCGTCGGGGGTGAGCTTGACGGAGGCCGCGGCGATGTTCTCCTCGAGGCGGTCAAGCTTGGTGGTGCCGGGGATCGGGACGATCCATGGCCTCTGCGCCAGCAACCAGGCCAGCGCGATCTGGGCCGGCGTCGCGCGCTTCTGGTCGCCGATCCTTGCCAGCAGGTCGACAACGGGGCGGTTCGCCCTGCGGGCCTCGGCCGTGAATCGCGGCAACGTGGTGCGGTTGTCGTTGCTGCCGAATGGCGTGGTTTCGTCGATCTTGCCGGTGAGGAAGCCTCTGCCGAGGGGACTGTAGGGGACGAAGCCGATGCCGAGCTCCTCGCAGGTTGGCACCACGTCTGCCTCCGGGAGGCGCCACCAGAGGGAGTATTCGCTCTGGACGGCCGCAACCGGCTGGACCGCATGGGCTCGGCGGATGGTCTCGGGCCCTGGCTCCGAGAGACCGAAGTGCTTGACCTTGCCCTCGGCGATGAGGTCCTTGACCGCGCCGGCCACATCCTCGATCGGGACGTCGGGATCGACGCGGTGCTGGTAGAAGAGGTCGATGGCGTCGACCCGAAGACGCTTGAGCGAGTCCTCGGCGGCTTGGCGGATGCGCTGTGGGCGGCTGTTGAGGCCCCCCGATCCGCCGGGCCCGAGGTCGTAGCCGAACTTGGTGGCGATGACGACGCCCTTGCGGAACGGCTGCAACGCCTCCCCCACGAGCTCCTCGTTGGTGAAGGGGCCATAGACCTCGGCGGTGTCGAAGAACGTGACGCCGCGCTCCACCGCCGCGCGGGCCAATCCGATCATCTCCACGCGGTCCGGGGCTGGGCCGCGGTGATGGTTCATGCCCATGCAGCCGAGGCCGATGGCCGAGACCTCGAGGCCGCTCTTCCCGAGCCTGCGCATCTCCATCCGGCTACCTCCCTGCTTCGCCTTCACCGGCGAGATCAGCCGCGGGTCGAGGACGCGTTCAGGCTGACGGCAGCTCGAATGAGCGTCACGAAGGCCTTCTCGTCGACTTCATCGTCCTCGTGGAAGTCGATGGCGCGCCGGGTGTTGCCCTCGAGGCTCGAGTTGAACAGTCCCGAAGGGTCCTTCAGCGAGGCCCCCTTGAAGAAGGTGAATTTGACCACGCCCTTGTACGTTTCGCCGGTGCAGATCGAACCGTGGTGAGACCACACCGGAACCCCTGGATTGGAGGGCTTCCTCCACTTCCACTCCTCGACCACCTGAGGGTCGGCCTGCTTGATCAGGGCGCGAATCTGCGCCAGCTTCTCTCCGCGCCAATCGGCGAGGTCTCTCACCTTCGCGTCCAGCAGCTGAGATGCGGGCTCGGCATCCGGCGAGCTGACCTTCTTCTTCATCCTGTCCATCCTTCGATTTGGCGGCTGCCAACCGCTGCCACTGTGTCACCCAGTCGACTCTACCGGAGGACCGGGCGCCGGCTCCAGGGCCTCCCGGTGGCTGCCCTGCCTCATCACGGTGGCCTGCGGGCCCCGGGAGG
>DNAU01000352.1:382-533 GCA_003491925.1 Chloroflexota bacterium | reverse complement strand
ATAGGCGGTCATCCCCGAGAAGGAGCGCACCGAGAGCACTCGGCCGGATGCATCGCGGGTGAAGCGAAAGCGCTCCCCCTCACTGGTGTAGCCGTCGTGGGCGAGCACCAGCATGGCCGTATCCGGATCCTCCGCGACCAGCTCGCCGAGC
>DNAU01000352.1:0-222 GCA_003491925.1 Chloroflexota bacterium | reverse complement strand
GGTGTTGAAGTGGCCGGTGAAGCTGCGCGGGTCGACGCCGTCCGCATGCCCGGGGATCCTCTCGTCAGGGTGGGAGAGATGCTCCAGCAGGCTGAAAATGCCGCCGCAGAGCGGGGTCGCCGCGGCGTCCGACGCGTTGCACAGCACCGAGACGACCAGCCCGTCCTTCGGGTCGCACCAGGTGCGGGTGATGTGCCCCGGGTAGCCGCCGGAGTGCCCGAT
>DNAU01000204.1 GCA_003491925.1 Chloroflexota bacterium | reverse complement strand
ACGGCTCTTCATCGGGAAGTGGGGACATGGCGCCCGTAACGGGCTACCATGTCCCCGATGATGACTGAACTAACGCTTCCTGGATACCGTACCATCCAGGTGGAGCGCAAACAAGTAGAGGTGCGGTTCTACCTTGAGGCGGAAGAGACGCCCCGAGTGTGCCCTTGCTGCGGAGGCGATCGCCTCCGCAGCAAGGGCCGGTACCAACGCAGCGTCAGGCACTTGGATTGCTGCGGTTTAGAGTGCTGGCTTCAGATCGATTGCCGGCGGTGGCGCTGTATGGGCTGCGAGCGCAGCTTCGTGCAACCCCTGCCCGGGATCACGCCGAGGCGGCACAGCACGGAGGGCTGGAGGGAGGAGATGTACCGGCGCCACGACGACGGGATCTGCGCCTCGCGGCTGGCCAGCAGGGAGCACCTGGGCCAGGCCACGGTGAGCCGCATCTACGCGCAGTTTACCGAACGCAAGGCCAAGGAACGGCTGAGCCTGGATTGCCCGCGGATCCTGGGCCTGGACGAACACACGCTGCACCGGGGCCAGCGCTTCCTGACGACCTTCTGTGACCTGAAGAACCGGCGCATCTTCGACATCAGTCCCGGCCGAAGCGAACCGGAGCTGGCGGGGTACCTCGCGGCCCTTCGGGGCCGCGAGGGGGTGAGGATGGTCTGCATCGATCTGTCGAACGCCTATCGGCTACTCGTCAGACGCTGGTTCCCCAGGGCGCGCATCGTCGCGGACCGCTTCCACGCCATCCGCGTGGTCTGCCTGCATCTCATGCGGGTGGCCCGCCAACTCTGCCCCGAGCTGGGCTGGAACCGCGCCTGGTTGGGGCTCCTGCGCCGGCGCGCTCAGCGGTGTCAACGGACGTGTGTAATTGACCCAGTTTCGGACTTCTAAAATTGACCCACCCCGGGGGATGTGGAGTGGGATTACTTGGCCTTGGTCGAGGCACCTCCCTTCTGGGGATCGAGGGCGACGGAGCCGGGGAAGAGGCCGGCCTGGCGCTTCTCCTTGAGGCGGTAGGAATCGCCCTTGATGTTGATGACGGTGGCGCGGTGCAGGAGGCGGTCGAGGGCGGCGCTGGCCATGACGGCGTCGCCGGCGAAGACGTGGCCCCACTCGGAGAAGGCCTTGTTGGAGGTGACGATGATGGATGCCTGCTTCTCGTAGCGGCTACAGATTACCTGAAAAAGCAGGGAGGCCTGGTGGCCGTCGAGTCCGAGGTAGCCGACTTCGTCGATGATGAGGAGCCTGGGCTGGGTTAGCATCTTCATGTAGTGCGGGAGCCGGTTCTGGCTGAAGGCGCTGTTCATGCGCCGGGCGAGCTCAAGGGCCGTGATGAAGAGCAGGCGGTAGCCCATCTCGGCGCAGACAAGGCCGAGGGCTGTGGCCAGGTGGGTCTTGCCGACGCCTGGGGGGCCCTGGAAGATGACGTTGCGGCCCTCGACGATGAAGCGGCCGGTGGCGAGCTCCTCAATGAGGGTCTTGTCGATCGAGGGCTGGAACGAGAAGTCGAAGTCGGCCAGTCGCTTGACGGCGGGCAGGCCCGCGAAGCGCAGCGTCGTGTCGATGACCCTCTGGCGCCTGGCGGCGATCTCCGGCTCGAGGAGGCGGCCGAGGAAGTGCGAGTAGGACCAACCCTTGGCGGCGGCTTGCTGGGCGACCTGGTCAAGCTGGGCCCGGGCTGTGGTGGCGCCGATCTGCTCCAAGGCGTCGACAGCCAACTGCTCGTAGGCGGCGCTCATGAGCTCACCTGCGCGTAGACCTCAAGCGGGCGCACCTGGACCTCCTCGGCAAAGCTGACGTGACAGCCCTTGGGAGGAACGGGTTTAGCCTCGAGCGAGCGCTGCCAGCGCTCGCGCACATGCACGGGGGCCTCGACACGCTGTCCGGGCTGGCGGGCGCGCTCATGCTCGGCTACGACGAGATCCTTCGTGCGGATGAGGATCCGGCCGGCCGAGGCGTCGAGGTAGACCCGCTGGCCGACGAGGCCGGCGGGCACCGAGTAGTCGCTTCTCTCGAAGCGCACGAGGGCCTCGGCACCGACGCGCCGGACGACGCTGTGGACCAGCTGGTAGGGTTGCTGGCCGGCGATTGGGGTGAGGGTCTCCTCGAGCAGGAGATCGCAAGGCCGGGCGCCGGTCGTCGCGTGGACGCGCACGTTGGCGACTGAGCCGAGCCACTGGCGGCCCTGGCCGTTTAGGTCGTCGATCCCAGCGAAGCTGCGTCCGTTAAGGAAGTTGCCGCGGACGTAGCCGACCATCCGCTCAACCTTGCCCTTGGTCCTGGGCCTATAGGGGCGATGACGCTTCACCTCGAAGCCGTAGTAACGGGCGAAGTCATGGAAACGCGGGTTGACCCGGTCCGGCCGGATGACGACCTGGCGCATGTTGTCGTAGAGGATCCGCCTGGGCCACCCGCCAAAGAAGGCGAACGCGTTTTGGTGGCAACGGATCAGGACGTCGACGCGCATGGAGCGCGTAAACTCGATGTACATGTACCGCGAGAAGCATAAGACCATGACGAAGGCGTAGACGCGCGCCATGACGCCGTCGGGCATCGGGAAGCGGCCGACCTCGGCCCAGTCGCACTGGGCCTGCTCGCCGGGCGGCGTCTCGAAGCGCACGGTAAGCCGCTGGCTCACCTGCACGCCCCTGCGCAGCCGCTCAATGAAGCGCCTGACCACGCGAACACATCCGACAAAGCCCTGGGAGGAGATCTCCTGGTGAAGGCGCACAGAGGAGAGCGCGTGCTCCTGCCAGCGCTGCTCAAGGTACGGCTTGAAGGGGTCGAGCTTGCTCTTGCACTGCCTGCGGGTCGGCCGCGGCGAACCGTCCGCCCGCAGCATCTTGCGGACGGTGTTGCGGGAGTGGCCGGTCAAGCGGGCGATCTCTCGCACCGAATGGCCCTGCCGATGAAGGAAGCGTATGTCCATAAACTGATCCAGGTTTAGCATGGGGCCTCCGGGGATGAATCCGGCAGCCTACCATGTGATCGCCAAAAGGTTAACCAACCCAAGTACCCGAAGGATGATCATCCAAGGATGGCCGCCCGGGCTTCGCTTCGCTCCGCCCGGGCGCCCATCCTTCCTCCTTCGGCTAACAGGGGTGGGTCAGAATTAGACGACCGTTAGTGGGTCAGTCTTACGCGTCCGTTGATATCAAGGAGCGCATCTGCTCCCTT
>DNAU01000126.1 GCA_003491925.1 Chloroflexota bacterium | reverse complement strand
GCCCCGACCGCCGCCGCGCGCAGAGGATCCTCCGGCGAGTCGCGGCCCGTGACCATCAGGACGCGCATTCCCGGAGCGGTGGCGATCAGCCGGCGGCAGACTTCGAGACCGTCCATCCCCGGCATGTTGATGTCGAGGAGCACGAGATCGAAGCGCACCTGCTGGGCGGCGAGCAGGGCCTCCTCCGCGCTGTGGGCGGGATGGGCCCGGAATCCCTGCATCTCCATGTAGGCGGCAACCGTCCGGGCGAGCCGGACGTTGTCGTCGACGATGAGCACGGCGGGTGGCTGGGGCCGGCTCGACGCCGCGCCGCTCGTGGCAGGCTCCGTCCTCGCCGCCCCTGGCCGGACCGGGGTGAGGTCGCGCTGCGCCGCGCCGGGATCGGAGACGCCGGCCGCCGGGGACGCCGGGGCCGGGGTGGGCGTCGCCACGGGGACCGCCGGTGAGGGCAATGGCGGGGAGGCGATGGCAACCACGGGCGGGGGCGGGGGGGACGCCGGGGCCGACGCCGGGACGAGGTTCGGGGCGGACGCCGGGACCGGGGGCGAGAGGACAGCGCGAACGTGGTCCGGCTCCGCCACGGCGCGCGGCGGCGCGGCGGGCCCGGGAGGGCCCCCGGGATCGGCCAGCCCGATACCGGCCACGTGGGAGAGATCAAGGATGGTCATGTGCAGAAGATTGGAGCGTTTCTTGCGCTTGCTCTCACCCTACAGGCTCGATGAGGCGAGGGGCACCACCGTTTACGGGAATTCAGCGGACCGTTCCCCAGATGTTTCCAAATGTCGCAGCCGCTCGAAAGGGATCTAGCGGCCTGCGGCGGCACTCCGACCGGGGCGGTCCGCTCAGCCTTGGCCGCGCGCCGGCTGCCCCTCCCCGTACCATCGAGCGATGCCGGAGATCGCTCCCGACACCGACGGCATCGAGCGGGTGCTGATCGTGGTGGCCCACCCCGACGACTGCGACTTCGGCTGTGCGGCCACCACCGCTCGCTGGACCGACGCCGGGATCGAGGTCTCCTACTGCATCGTCACCGACGGGCAGGCGGGCGGCTGGGACCGATCGGTGCCGCGCGACCGGATGGGCCCGACCCGGAGGGCGGAGCAGACCGCCGCCGCCGCGGTTGTCGGGGTCAGCGACATCGCCTTCCTGGGCTACCCCGATGGCGAGCTGGCGGTCACCCATGGCCTGCGCCGCGACATCACCCGGGTGATCCGCCAGAGGCGGCCGGACCGGGTGGTGACCCAGTCCCCCGAGCGCAGCTGGACCCGGCTGTTCGCCTCCCACCCCGACCACCTCGCCGCCGCCGAAGCCGCCATCTGCGCGGTCTACCCCGACTCACGCAACCCCTTTGCTCACCGGGAGCTGCTGGAGCGCGAGGGACTGGAGCCGCACACCGTGCGGGAGCTGTGGATGATGGGCAACGCCGAGCGGGTCAACGTCTGGAGCGACGTGACCGCGACCGCCGACCGCAAGCTGGAGGCGCTCCGTTGCCACCGCTCCCAGTACCCGGAGTGGGAGCCCCTGGAGGAGCGGGTGAGGGCCTGGCTGCGGACTGCCGCCGAGAACGCCGGCCTGGGTGCGGGCGCATCCGCCGAGGGCTTCTACAGGGTCGCCACCGCCTGAGGCCTCGCGGCCGGCACCGGCTGGAGGCTGGCGCCTCAGCCGATGGCGAGCAGGTCGGCGGCGCGAACCCCACGCCAGGCCGGGTGGCGCAGGCTCGCCGCGAGGTCGACCACGTAGCGGTTGTTGCGGCCGACCCGCTCCCGCCGCAGCATCCCGGCACGCTCCAGGTCGCCCACGATCCGGTAGCAGGCACGCTCGGTGATGCCCACGGTCGCCGCGATGTCCCGCACCCGCATGTGAGGGTCGCGCGCCAGGCAGACCAGGACATGGCCGTGGTTGGACAGCAGCGTCCACGGGCGCCTGCCTGCTGCGCCGTCGGGCGACGAGGGGTCGTGATCGGGAGGCAGATCGGTTGTGGGGCTCATCGGCTCGTCATGCCGCGAGGGCGATGACCCGCACCCCCTGCGCGGCGCCCCGTGGCTTCTTCAGAGCATAACAACGAGGCCCGGAACGTGCGAGATGCAATTCGGGTGTCCGAGGCCAGCTTCGGCCTGATCCCGTCAAGCGCGGTAGATGGCGAGGTGCCAGAGACAGGTGGGCGGGGCGAGCACGCTCAGCCGGTAGCTCCCGGGTGCGAGCGCCGCCCCTCCCGGCCCCGCGTCGATCGCGCTGCCGCTGTCACCCCGATGGGAGGCGATCGCCTCCGGGGTGGCCTCGGGCGTCGCCGCCACCAGGTCGCTCACCGCAACCGTGGGGCCGGAGCTCGCCGCCGCCGTGCCGCCCGGGCAGGTGTAGGCGACCGCAACCAGCCAGGTCCCGGCGACCGTGAAGGCACCCGTCGCCGGGAGCGTCTGAGCACCGCAACCGACCCAGTCGAGCGTCGTGTCCGCGGCGAAGCCGGATGGCGCGGGGCGGAGCGGACCCAGAGGCTGCTGCCCGCTAGCGAGCGCGGGGCAGGCGAGCAGGGAGGGGGAGGGGGTCGAGCTGGGCGCCGGGGTCACCGCGATCGGGGTCGCGGTCCCCGACGACCGCGGGCTGCCGCTCGGTGATGCGGGGCCGGGAGAGGTGGGGGCGAGGATCGGCGTGCGGATCAGCACCTCCGACACCCAGTGGGCGGTCGGCAGGCCGATGCCCGCTCCCAGCACCAGGCCGGCGCCGAGCGAGAGGTAGGCGACCAGCCGGGAGGCGCCACCCCGCAGCTGCTTCATCGACTATCCGAAGACCGACCAGACCACGACACCGACGGCGAAGCTGATCGCCGCCCCCATCACGATCCCGAACGCCAGCATGAGCAGCGGTGGCATCCCGGTGAAGAGGTTGGAGGCCGGGCGGAGCGCCTCGGGGATCAACTGCGGGCCCCCGCCCCCGGGCGCGCGGAGCCGGTCGTCCTCGGCCGATGGCGGCTTCGTGGTGCCGATCAACGCGTCTCTCCTCACTCGGGGGTGCCGCGCGGCTAAGTGTGCCTCATCTCCGTGTGCACGGCAAATAGTTAGCCTATATAATTATCGCGATGACGA
>DNAU01000304.1 GCA_003491925.1 Chloroflexota bacterium | reverse complement strand
TAACGGCGGCCGGAAACGCAGACCAGTCCGCGAAGGGATAAGGCGTCGACGAGCCATTCCAACCTGAACCCCGGAACGCGCCAAACTGATCTTGTGGCGACGGCGTTGGTGCGCGGTGACGAAGTCGTGCCATCGGTTGACGTGGCAACCAGCTCACTGCTTGCATGGGGGTATGAACTGCGCCGAAGGCGGACCGCGCCGGTCCTCCCATCCGCTGGCAAGCTCTCCTCAGGACCACGCCATCTCGGCGATAGCCCCGGGGGCGAACGCAGCACCGGTCGTGCCTCCGCCGGTGCGCCGCTTCCTTCAGCGATCGCGATCGGCGCCCACGGCGCGGCCATATCGCTGCACGGCTCTGACCCGCCCGGTGCCCTCGGTCGTCAAGGCTCGCACCTTTACCCGCGGTTGAAGCCCGAGATGATCGTGACGCTCGACCCCGAGCGGCTCCGCTACGAGATGGCCATTCGCAACCTGGATGGCGTGGCGCTCGCGCGGGCAGCGGGCGTCTCCCAGAACACCATCAGCCACGCCCTGCAGGGACATCGCGTTCGTAAAGGCACCCTCCACCAAATAACCTCGGGGCTGCTCGCGTTCCCGCCGCTGCGCATGCTCGAGGACCTGGTGGCGAAGCCCGAAGAGGTCATGATGCTGACCGGAACCCGCCAGGAGCAGCTGCCGCGGAGCGGGGTTCCGCGTTCCCCGGCCGGCAGCTCCTGAGGGATCAGGCTCCGCGGACCTCACCGCCGGGGTCCACAGACCAGCAGGCTGTGGGAGGCGCCAGCTGTGTCGGCTCTGACCCTCCCGCTGTCCTCGATGCCGCCCCGGGTTCCTGACGGCAGGTCTGGCCAACGCGACTACCCTGGAGGGGATCACCCGGAGGAGCGCTGCCCGTCGCCCATCAGCGACCGCATCAGCGCCTCATGGGCGTCGGTCACCGTCAGGTGCTGGTAGACCTGGTCGATCATCGCGAGGCTGGTGTGGCCGACGATCTTGGCCACCAGGGTCGGCTGCATGCCGCGCCGGAGCTGTTCCGTCACGAACGAATGCCGGAAGAGATGGGGGTAGACGCGACGCTGGAGGACGTCCAGGCCCAGCTCGCGGATCATCTGCTCGGTCCCCGACTCGGTGAGCGGCTCGTACTCGCCGGACCTGGCGCTCCGCCGGCTGCCCAGGAAGAGCAGGTCGCTGGGGGAGTCCTTGCGGGTCCGCTTGGCGTAGCGGTCGATCCGGTTTGCCAGGCCCGGCACGATCGGGACCATCCGCTCCTTGTCGCCCTTGCCCAGGACCTTCAGGTACCACTTCCGGCCCGGCTCCAGACGGACCGAATCCGCTTTCAGCCCGAGCAGTTCATCCAGCCGCACCCCGGTGTCGGCCAGGATCCGGATGATCAGCTTGTCCCGCTCGGTGGAAGCGGCATCCTCCAGGGCGCGGATGTCCTCGCGGCTCAGGGTTTCGATCACCCGCTCAGGCAGCTTGGGCTTCTGCATCCGGGCGCCCTGGGCCTCGCCCTGCTTCGCCAGCCACCCCAGGAAGGCGTTGATGGTGCGGGCGTAGCTGGCGACCGATGCCTTGCTGAGCGGGCGACCCGAGCGCGTCCCGCTGCCGTCGAGGAGTCCGGCGGAGAGCGCGTTCAGCCGGCGAGCGGTCAGCTCGGCGGGCTCGGTGAGCCCGGCCCGCCGGCAGTAGGGGAGGAGCACCTCGCGGAGCAGGTCGGCGTAGACGGCGAGCGTCTTGCGGGAGCACCCGGCCGCCCGCTTCTCGTCCAGGTAGTCGGTGACCCAGGTCTCAAGCGCCGAGGCCTCGGGTACCAGGGTCAGACCGTCTGATTTCGACACCGGAATCCTCCAAAGTGCCGCGCCAGAGGCGCGTCTGATCGACGCAAATGTACCCCAAATTGGAGCGTCTAACCATTACGGTTCTGACTCAATTAGATGCTGCCCCTCAACTCGGAAGGAGGAGCGTGGCGCGCCCAGGAGGATTTGAACCCCCGGCCTTCTGATCCGTAGTCAGACGCTCTATCCGGACTGAGCTATGGGCGCGCGCCGCGTTCGCCGGGATCCCCCCGGCTCGGACCGCCATCCTAGCGCACGGGGGCGTCCGGGACCCGGGGTCAGCCGAGCTCGGGCGCGCCCTCCCCGACGCCCGATGCGGGGGCCGTCTCCTGGCGGCTCCCGGTGAGCCTGGCCTCGGTCCCTGCGGTCGCGGAGGTGGGAGCGGTGCCAGAGAACCCCGAGGCCAGCACGCTGAAGATCGGGCTCCCCCAGCCGCTCGGCACATCGAATCCCGGCCCCGCGCTGTACCCCTCGGTCCCGGTCGGGTAGGCGTTGTTCCCCTGGGTGACGTCGTGGAAGCCCTTGCCGCCGCGGGCCAGGGCGTAGACGGGGTCCTGGAGGCGGCCGAGCCGGCTGCCGACGACGGCGGAGATGGCGGCGAAGCCGGCGGTGAGCAGCGGCGCCACCGCGCTGGTCCCGCCGACCGTCGTGGTCGTGGGGTTGCCGGAGGAGTCGAGACCGGTCACCACCTCACAGCCGGTCACCGGGTCGGCATCGGCGGCCATGTCGGGCTCGGACCTGCCCGTCTTGCCGGTGCTCAGGGACGTCTCGCTGATCCCGTTCGCCGACTGGTAGGTGGGGACGGGAAAGTACTGGGAGACGCCCCCGCCGCCGGCGCCCTCGCCGAGGGTGGCCTCGTTCCAGACCACCTCGCTGCTGATCGCCGTGCCGCTCGCCACCAGCTTGGTGCCGCCGGTCCCGAGCACGTTGGGGCTGGAGGCCGGGCAGTCCGCATAGACCTTGCCGTCGGTGCTGCCGTCGCTCGCGCCGTTGTCGCCGCTCGCGGTGGCATGGAAGATGCCGACGGCCAGGCAGGCCTGGGCGGCCGTGTCCATCGCGGTAGCACCGCCCTGAGTCCAGAGGTCCTCAGCCTCCCCCCAGCTCGTGGAGACGCCCACGAAGTGGTAGGTGGTGTCGCTCGCGAAGGAGCTCCAGACGTCGGCGAAGCCCTGCTCGGTGTTGGGGCCGCAGCGGAGCACCAGCCGGATGGTGGCCTGGGGTGCGGCCACCAGGAGGGCGCGGGCGATCATCTGCCAGTCGAGCGCCACCTCGACGTCCGCGCCGCCGGGGTCCGGCTGAGGCAGGGGGCCGTCGACGGCGTCCTCGATGACCTGGACGCCCGGGTGGCTCTTGATGAACCAGCCCACCACCGCCTGGTCGGCCCGCCCGCCGAGCTCCGCGATCCCGACGTCGATGGTGAGCCCGGCCCCCCCGGCCGGGACGGCGGGAAACTGGTAGACGGCCGCCAGCTGCTCCGGGGTGTAGGTCTCCTGGACGCTCGCGGGGTCGGCGACCCAGTACCGGGCGCGGGCCACCGGGCGGTCGCTGAGGCCCCCCACGTGCTCGATGATCCCCCCCAGCTCGGCGGGGATGGAGGCCGGCAACCGGTGGTGCCGGTAGGTGACGGGGGTTCCACCGGGCAGCGTGGTCGCGAGCCGCTCGAACTCCACCCGGAATGCGGCCGCCACCCGCGCGGCACTGCCGCGAAGCTTGACCCGCCGGGTCGCCGGGTCGGTGGCGCCGACCGCCAGCCCAGCGCGACGCGCCCAGTCGGACACCAGCTCGACGTCCTCGGCGGTGCAGCCGTGAGCGGCGGCGAGCTCGTCGTGGGTGAGGTGAAGCCGCCAGCCCACCGGCTGGGCGCTGATCGCCTCGATCGTCTCGGGGAGCGTCGGCCCGTCAGGGTTCTCGCGGAGCAGGAGGGTGATCTCCACCGCCTCCTCGCTCTCCTCGTCGCTCAGCGCCCCCAGCGAGCGGGTGCGGCTCGCCTCCGCGGGCGTCAGCTCGTGCGCGGTTCCCGGAAGCTGCACGAAGTCAGGCATGGGCCATCCCTCCCGTCCGGCCGCGATGGGCGAGCCCGCCCATCTTCCCAGAGCGGACCGGCGTCGTCACCCCTGCCGCCTGGGCGAGCGAAGCTCCCCTCCGTTCATCATGAGGGGGGAGGCGGCGGCCCCTGCGTCGAGCGCTCGACCGGGCCCTCGCCAGGAGGGACAAAAGATGCCGGTGACCGGACAGACGGCGGCTCCCGCGGAGTTGGAGACCCTGCACGAGGTGGCCCAGCAGATCCGAGTCGACGGCATCCGAGCCAGCACCCGGGCCGGGTCCGGCCACCCGACCTCGAGCATGTCCGCCGCCGACCTGATCACGGTCCTGGCCGCCCGCCACCTCCGCTACGACTTCGCCCATCCGGCGCTCCCGACCAACGACCACCTGATCTTCTCCAAGGGCCACGCCTCGCCGCTGCTCTACTCCCTCTACAAGGCCTGCGGGGCGGTCGACGACGCCGAGCTGATGACCTATCGGACCTACGGCTCCCGGCTCCAGGGTCACCCCACCCCGATCATCCCCTGGGTCGACGTAGCCACCGGCTCGCTCGGCCAGGGCCTCCCCATCGGGGTGGGGGTCGCGCTCGCCGGCAAGTACCTCGACCGGCTCCCCTACCGGGTCTGGGTACTCTGCGGCGACAGCGAGCTGGCCGAGGGGTCGATCTGGGAGGCCCTCGACAAGGCGGCCCACTACGGGCTGGACAACCTCTGCATCATCGTCGACGTCAACCGGCTCGGTCAGCGCGGTGAGACCGAGCTCGGCTGGGACATGGAGGCGTATCGCCGCCGCGTCGAGGCCTTCGGCTGCCGCGCCCTGGTCATCGACGGGCACAACCTCGGCGAGATCGACGGTGCCTACGTCGACGCCCGGGAGACCACCGGACGGCCGGCGGTGATCCTGGCCAGGACCATCAAGGGCAAGGGGTTCTCGGAGATCGAGGACAAGGAGGGCTGGCACGGGGTGGCCCTCAAGCCGGACCTGGCGGTGCGCGCCATCGACGAGCTGGGCGGGGAGCGCGACCTCCACATCGAGGTGCGCAAGCCCGACAAGGGCACCCCGGCGATCAAGCCGGAGCGCGCCAAGATCACCCTCCCCACCTACAAGCTGGGCGACAAGGTGCCGACCCGCAAGGCGTACGGCGACGCCCTGGTCGCCCTCGGCGCCCGCCCCGAGGTGGTCGCCCTCGACGGCGAGGTGAGCAACTCCACCCACGCCGACGAGTTCAAGCAGGCCTTCCCCGACCGCTTCTTCGAGATGTTCATCGCCGAGCAGCAGCTGGTCTCCGCCGCGGTGGGCATGCAGGTCCGTGGCTACATCCCCTTCGCGTCGACCTTCGCCGCCTTCTTCTCGCGGGCGTACGACTTCATCCGGATGGCGGCGATCTCCCAGGCGAACATCCGGCTCTCCGGCTCCCACGCCGGCAGCGAGATCGGCGCCGATGGTCCGTCCCAGATGGCGCTCGAGGACCTGGCCGCCATGCGCGCGGTCCACGGCTCGACCGTCCTCTACCCCAGTGACGCGGTGAGCGCCGCCCACCTGGTGGCCGAGATGGCCGACCGTCCGGGCATCTCCTACATCCGCACCACCCGCAATGGCTACCCGGTGCTGTACGACAACGGCGACACCTTCCCGATCGGCGGGGCCAAGGTGCTGCGCCGCAGCGACAGCGACCGCGCCGCCGTGGTGGCCGCCGGGGTCACCGTGCACGGCGCCCTGGCCGCAGCGGAGACGCTCGCCGCCGAGGGGATCAATCTCCGGGTCATCGACTGCTACTCGATCAAGCCGATCGCCACCGAGGTGCTGGCCGAGGCGGCCCGCGACTGCGGCGGGACCCTGGTCGTGGTCGAGGACCACTACCCCGAGGGCGGGCTGGCCGCCGCGGTGATGGAGGCGCTGGCCGGGAGCGAACACCCGCCCCGCATCTACCACCTCGCGGTCCGTGACGTGCCCGGCAGCGGCAGGACGTCCGACCTGCTGGCCGCCGAGGGAATCGACGCCGACGCGATCGCCCAGGCCGCCCGCCACGCCGCCACCACCACCAGCAAGAGCGCAGGAGGCCAGTGACAGCGATGCCCGCCACCAACCCGCTCCAGCAGCTGGCCGAGCGCGGCCAGTCGGTGTGGCTCGACTACATCAGCCGTGAGCTGGTCACCGGCCCCGAGCTGGGCCGGATGATCACCGAGGACAACGTCACCGGCCTGACCAGCAACCCGACCATCTTCGAGAAGGCGATCGCCGAGGGCACCCACTACGACGAGCAGATCCACGAGCTGGTCGGCCAGGGTGTGGACGACCCTCAGGAGGTCTTCCTGAGCCTCGCCATCCAGGACATCCGCCACGCCTGCGACACCCTGCGCCCGGTGTACGACCAGAGCGACGGCGGTGACGGCTTCGTGAGCCTCGAGCTGCCCCCTCCCCTCTCCCACGACACCCGCGGAAGCGTCGAGACCGCCCTCAAGTACTGGGAGCGGGTCAACCGGCCCAACCTCATGGTCAAGGTGCCGGCCACCCCCGAGGGCGTTCCCGCCATCGAGGAGCTGATCGCGGCCGGGGTCAACGTCAACGTGACCCTCATATTCGCCCTGGACGCGTACGAGAACGTGATCACGGCCTACATCCGCGGGCTGCAGCGGCGGCTGGATGAGCATCAATCCCTCGACGTCCACTCGGTGGCCTCCTTCTTCGTGAGCCGGGTCGACACCGTGGTCGATGGGCTGCTCGACGAGCGGCTCACAGCGGGCGGCGCAGACCCCGCGCTGCTGGAGCGCCTGCTGGGCAAGGCGGCGATCGCCAACGCCCGCCTGGCCTACGCGACCTTCGAGAAGCACTTCCGCGGCGACGCGTTCCGACGCCTGCGCGACGCGGGGGGCCACCTGCAGCGGCCGCTGTGGGCGAGCACCAGCGCCAAGAACCCCAAGTACCGCGACGTGATCTACGCCGAGGCGCTGATCGGCCCCGACACCGTCGACACCATGCCGCCCGCGACCGTCGAGGCCTTCCGCGACCACGGGGTGGTCGCCGGCGACACGGTCCGCGACGACGTGGACGGCGCCCGGTGGGTGGTCGAGGACCTGGGGTCGGTCGGGATCAGCATGGAGAAGGTCACCCAGGACCTGCTGGTCGCCGGGGTCAGCTCCTTCGCCGCCTCGTACGATCAGCTCATCGCCCGGATCGCCGAGAAGCTGGCGGCGATGCGCGCGGGGATGGGCAGGCGGACCAGGCTCCACCTCGCGCTGGGTGGGCCGAGCATTGCCGACGTCGTCGCCGAGACCGGCCGGGCCCGGGTCGCCGAGCTGATCTGGAACCGCGACCCCGAGCTCTGGAAGCCGGGGGACGCCGCCCACGCCGCGGTGATCGGCAACCGCCTCGGCTGGCTCGACGTCCCGGTCGCCATGCGCCAGCGGACCGCGGAGCTGACCGCCTTCGCCACCGAGGTGCGGGACGCCGGCTACCGGGACGCCGTGCTGCTTGGCATGGGCGGCTCCAGCCTCTGCCCGGAGGTGCTGCGGACCTCGTTCGGGAGCGCCCCCGGGTTCCCCGTCCTCCACGTCCTCGACACCACCGACCCGGTCGCGATCACCGGCCTCCAGGGGCGGCTCGACCTCACCCACACCCTCTTCCTGGTCGCCAGCAAGTCGGGGACCACCCTGGAGACGACCTCCCACCTCGCCCACTTCTGGGAGGCGGTCACGGCCGCCGGGGTCGCCGACCCGGGCCAGAGCTTCGTCGCCATCACCGACCCCGGGACCCCGCTGGCCGGCATCGCCACCGAGCGCCGCTTCCGGCGCCTCTTCGAGAACCCCGGGGACATCGGGGGGAGGTACTCGGCGCTCTCGCTCTTCGGCCTGGTGCCGGCGGCGGTGATGGGCCTGGACGTGGGCATGCTCCTCGACCGGGCCCTCGCCATGCGGGCGTCCTGCGGCGCGTCGATCGCCCCCGGTCGCAATCCCGGCCTCGAGCTGGGCAGCGCCCTGAGCCTTGCCCACGCCGCGGGCCACGACAAGGTGACCATCCTGGCCCCGCCCCGGCTCGGCGCCTTCTCCCTCTGGGCGGAGCAGCTCATCGCCGAATCCACCGGCAAGGAGGGGAAGGGGTACATCCCGATCGGTGAGGAGCCGATCGGGAAGCCCGGCGTCTACGGCGACGATCGCCTCTTCGTGGCGCTCTGCCTGGGCAGCGAGCCCTGCCACGTGGATTCGCAGGTCGACACCCTGATCGCCGCCGGCCTGCCGGTGGTGGTGCTCGAGCTGAGCGACCCCTACGACCTGGGCGCCGAGTTCTTCCGCTGGGAGTTCGCCACCGCCGTCGCGGCGGTGTCGCTCCAGATCGACCCCTTCGACGAGCCCAACGTCAAGGAGTCCAAGGACAACACCCAGAGCGTGCTGGCGGCCTACGAGCAGAGCGGCAACCTCCCCGAGGAGGCGCCGGCGGCGAGCGGCGATGGGGTGAGCGTGTACGGCGGCAACCCGGCGGGCTCCGCCGAGGAGGCCCTGCTCGCCCACCTCGCCCAGGTGCGTCCCGGCGACTACGTCGCGATCATGGCCTACGTCGACCCCAGCGACGCCCACGAGGAGGCGCTGGACGAGCTGCGCACCGCCATCCGGGACCGGTACCGGGTCGCGACCACGGTCGGCTTCGGGCCCCGGTTCCTCCACTCCACCGGCCAGCTCCACAAGGGCGGCCCCAACACCGGGGTCTTCATCCAGGTGACGACCACGGAGTCGGTGGATGCCCCCATCCCGGGCAGGCCCTTCACCTTCGCGGTGCTGGAGCAGGCCCAGGCGGAGGGTGACCTCCAGTCGCTCCGCACCCACGGGCGCCGGGTGATCCGGCTGCGCATCGACGGGGAGCTCGGCGGCACGCTGGAGAGACTGGCCCATTCGGTGCGCCAGGCCCCGGTCGGGTCGACCGCCTGATCCGGGCCAGGCCGCATGCGGGAGCCGCGCAGATGACCGCCACCGACGTTGGGAGCCTCCGCGAGGCGGAGGTGGGCGGGACCCCCCTCGCAACCCGCCACTCCCCCGCCCAGGACCAGTCCCCGGCGGTGCCGCCGCCGGGGGCGCTGGTCATCTTCGGCGCCACCGGCGACCTGACCAAGCGCAAGCTCATGCCCGGCCTCTACGCGCTGGCGGTCGACGGTCTCCTCCCGGAGAGCTTCGCGGTCATCGGCGCCGGACGGCATCCGATCGGCGACGAGCAGTTCCGCGCCGCGATGCGTGACGCGGTGTCGCGCTTCGCCCGCCTGCGCCTCGACGAGGCGACCTGGGACCGGTTCGCCGCCGGCATCCGCTACGCCCAGTACTCGGACGCGGACGGCGGCCTGGCCGCGGTCAGGGAGGCGCTGGAGAGGGTCGACCGGGAGCGGGGTACGGCGGGCAACCGCATCTACTACTTCGCCATCCCGCCGAGCGGCTTCGTGCCGCTGGCGGAGCTGCTCCAGCGCGAGGGGCTCAGCCGCGAGACCGATGGCGGCGGATTCCGGCGGATGGTGGTGGAGAAGCCCTTTGGCCGCAACCTGGCCACCGCCCGCGAGCTGAACGCAGCCCTGCACCGCGCCTTCGAGGAGCCGCAGATCTACCGGATCGACCACTACCTGGGCAAGGAGACGGTCCAGAACATCCTGGTCTTCCGCTTCGCCAACGGGATCTTCGAGCCGATCTGGAACCGGCGCTACATCGATCACATCCAGATCACGGTCGCCGAGACCCTGGGGGTGGAGGGACGCGGCTCCTACTACGAGGAGACCGGCGCGCTCCGCGACATCATCCAGAACCACGTCATGCAGCTCGCCGCCATCATCGGGATGGAGCCGCCCAGCAACTTCGAGGCCGAGACGGTGCGCGACGAGAAGGTGAAGCTGCTCCGCGCCATCCGCCCCATCCACCCGGAGGACGCCCTGCTCCACACCGTCCGCGGCCAGTACGCGGCCGGCTCGGTGGACGGCGAGCTCGTTCCCGGCTACCGCGAGGAGCCCGGCGTCGACCCCGAGTCGCTGCGCGAGACCTTCGTCGCCATGAAGCTCGACGTCGACAACTGGCGGTGGGCGGGCACCCCCTTCTACCTGCGCACCGGCAAGCGACTGCCCAGCCGGGCGACCGAGATCGCCGTCCAGTTCCGCCATGTGCCGCACTCGCCCTTCGGCGGCCACCGGGCCACGCCGGGCGGCGGCACGCCCCCCGACGCCATCGACCCCAACCTGCTGCTGCTGCGCATCCAGCCCGACGAGGGCATCAGCCTCCGCTTCGGCGCCAAGGTGCCGGGTCAGACGATGCAGATCCGCAGCGTCAACATGGACTTCTTCTACAACACCAGCTTCCAGCGCGTCTCGCCCGACGCCTACGAGCGGCTGCTGCTCGAGTGCATGCTCGGCGACCCCACCCTCTTTGCCCGCGAGGACGAGGTCGAGGAGGCCTGGCGGGTCTGCACCGCCATCCTCGACGGCTGGCGGGCCCATCCCCCCGACCGGGTCAACTGCCCGAACTACGAGGCCGGCAGCTGGGGCCCCGACGAGGCCGACGCCTTCATGCGCCGTGACGGCAGGGAGTGGCGCCACCCGTGAGATCGCGGCTCTGGGCGCCGATGCCATCGTCAGCGGGCCCGGCCCTTCGTCGTCACGCGCGTCACGTGCGCTCCGCCTCGGGCCACCCCTTCCTCGGCCTCTGCGCCCAGATCGGCCCCCCGACGGGGGCCCGCCACGATCTCCCATCCCAAGCGGACGAGCACGATCGGTGAGCGATCTCGCCCGGCTTCCCGGCGCCGTCACCGTGCGGGACGACCAGGTGGGGGTGGCCGCCGCCGCCGCCGACTGGGTGCTCGACATCGCCGCTGCGGCGATCTCCGCCGGCGGGCGGTTTCGGATCGCGCTGGCCGGGGGCAACACCCCGCGCGGGCTGTACCGGTTGCTTGCGGCTGTCCCGCGGCGGGACGCGACCGACTGGTCTGGCTGGGAGGTCTTCTTCGGCGACGAGCGCGCCTGCCCGCCCGACGACCCGAGCAGCAACTACCGGATGGCCCGAGAGGCGCTCCTCGACCTGGTCCCCATCGCCCCGGAGCGGATCCACCGGATGGAGGCCGAGCGCGCCGACCTCGACAGCGCGGCCGGCCAGTATGGGACGATCCTGTCCTTAACCTCCCGGGCAGAGACCACCGGGTCCCCTCCCCGGCTGGACTGCATCGTGCTCGGGCTGGGCGAGAACGGTCACACCGCGTCCCTCTTCCCCGGCGACCCCGCGCTCGAGGTCGGCGACCGGTGGGCGGTGCACAGCCGGGCCGACTACGCCCCGTACGACCGGATCACGGTCACCTTCCCGGTGCTCAACGCCGCGGCCCACGTCGCCTTCCTGGTCGCCGGTGCCGCCAAGGCGGACGCGCTCCGCGGCGTGATCCAGGGGACGGTCCCGGCTGCCGGGGTCCGGCCCGTCGACGGCGAGCTGCGCTGGTTCCT
>DNAU01000121.1:1273-2571 GCA_003491925.1 Chloroflexota bacterium | reverse complement strand
CGGGTGGTGGCCGGGGTCGCCTCCGGGCTGGGCGCTCACCTGGACGTGGACCCCATCTGGGTCCGGCTGGCCTTCGTGGTGCTCGTCTTCTTCGCCGGCCTTGGCGTCCTCCTCTACATCGCCGCGTGGGTTGCGATGCCGGAGATCGATGGCCTGCCCCCCGGCTCGTCGGGAGGAGCTCCGCGCGCACATGGCTCCGGACCGGACGGGCGGATCATCGTCGGCGCCGTCTTCCTGATCGCGGCGGTCGTCGTCCTGGCCGGCAGCTTCAACTTCTTCGACTCCGGGCTGATCTGGGGTGCGGCGCTGATCGGGATCGGCCTGCTCTTCCTGCTCGGCGACTCGTGGCCGGCGGGACATCCGGCCGGGCACTCGGCGGCAGCGGCCGATTCCGTCCCCGGCTCAGGCCCGGGATTCGCCGCGGCCATGCCCGGCGCCGGCGGGATGCCCCCCGCCCCGTCCGCTGCGGCCCCGGGGCCGGAGCCGTCCGGGTCGGGCTCATCCTCCTCCCCGGCTCGTCTCGCCTCCACGGGTTACACCGCGCCCGCCTACTCCTCCTACACCGCGCCCGCGTACTCCTCCTACACCCCCTACACCCCGGGCTCCTACGCCACCCACGTCCCTCCCGCCTACGCGGGGCCTGCCTTCGGTGCGGCGTGGTCCGGCCCCATCTCTCCGCCGGGGCGCGCCCCGCTCGGGACCATCGGCTTCGGCGGCGTCGTCCTCGCCCTCGGCGTCGCCCTCCTCCTGCAGAGCGTCGGCGTGATCCACCTCACCGTGGCCATGGGCTTCGGCATTGTCTTCGCGGTGCTCGGGCTGACCCTCGTGGTGGGGGCGCGATTCGGGCGGTCCGGGGGGCTCGTCGCTCTCGGCATCTGTCTCCTGCCCTTTGCCGCGGCCGCCCTGCTCGTTCCCGAACCGCTCACCGGTGGGGTGGGCAACCTCGGCTACACCCCTCCGACGGTCTCCGCCCTGCAGCCCGCCTACCGCCTCACCGCCGGTCAGCTGACCGTCGACCTGAGCCAGGTCGACCTCGGCGGCCGGAGCGTCTCCGTGACCACCAGCGTGGCGTTTGGCCACCTCGTCGTCGTCGTCCCCGCGGACACCACCGTGGACCTGACCAGCAAGGTGGGAGCGGGGGAGGCCAACCTGCTCGGGCGGATCGACTCCGGGGTGCAGTTCTCCACCCGCTTCGACACGTCGACCGGAGTTGAGCCATCCGGCACGCTGGCCCTCAACGTCAGCGTCGGCTGCGGACAGCTCACGGTCATGACCGGGGCCATGGACGTGCAGACCGG
>DNAU01000121.1:0-1184 GCA_003491925.1 Chloroflexota bacterium | reverse complement strand
GAGCGGACCCACCCCCGTGGCGGCGTCCGCAGAGCCCGTGCGCGACCAGGGAGGCCGGTGATGCAGGGACGGCGCACCAGCTGGTTCTCGCTCTTCTTCGGCGTGGTGTTCCTCGGGGTGGGCGCGCTCCTGCTCACCGGCCAGGTGGGCGTGGTGACCAGGCTGCGCTGGGCCGGGCCGATCCTGCTCATCGTCATCGCCCTCTGCCTGATCGGCTGGGCCGTCGCGGAACGGCCCCGTCCGATGCCCGGCGCACCCCAGGCGGCGTCACCGGTGTCGTGGGGCGCCGGCGAGGGGACGCCCGGCACTGCCTCGTCCCGGGGCGTGGCAGGCGGTCCCGGGGCGGAGAGGCCGGAGCCGGCCCCGGAACCGGCGGAGGGGCCGGGCGGTGAGGCGGAGCCGGGCAACCCCGGAGACCCGGGCGATCCCGCGGACTCGGCGAGCCCGGCCGGCTGACCTCCTGCCCGCCGGATGCTGGTACGATCCCCCTCGATGTTCGCGATCGCGCCGCGGTCCTACTCTTACTTTGAGTACGCCACGTCGGCCCCAGGGCCGGCGCGGGTGCTGCTGAGCAAGTAGACCTGCGCCGAGATCCGGGTGGCCGAGAGGTCGACCCGGAGCTCGCAGCGACCCGGGCCGGTCCTCACAAGACAAGTGGAGGAACCGATGCTCACCGACCTTCTCAAACCGATCACCTCGTCCCCTGATCGGCGCCGGGTGTCCATCGGCGACGTGGTCTTCGGCGGACCGGCGGTCCCGGTCATCGCCGGGCCCTGCGCCGTCGAGCCCGGCTACATCAGCCACGCCCAGGCCATGCGCGACGCCGGCGCCTCGGTGCTCCGGGCCAGCATCTACAAGCCGCGGACCCGGCCGGACGCCTTCCAGGGGATGGGGGAGGAGGGCCTGATCCTGGTCGAGAAGGCGCGCGCTCTGACCGGCAAGCCGGTCCTCGTCGAGCCCCTCTCCGTGGAGCACGTGGAGATGCTGACCGGCCGGGTCGACGCCTTCATGATCGGAGCGCGCTCGATGCAGAACACTCCGCTGCTGCGGGCCGCGGGCCGCTCCGGCCTGCCGGTCGTGCTCAAGCGGGGGATGGCCGCCACCTACGACGAATGGCTCGCCGCCGCCGAGTACGTGCTCGCCGAGGACAACCCCCGGGTGATCCTCTGCGAGCGGGGCATCCG
>DNAU01000037.1 GCA_003491925.1 Chloroflexota bacterium | reverse complement strand
CTTCCATTCCGTCGCGGCAGCAGCCGGCCTCGCAGTCCCCGTCGTCGTGATGTTCTCGTCGAGGTACGCGCCGGGCAGCAAGGCGTTCATAGCTGCCGGCTACCTGTCGACCTTCCTGGGCGATCTGACCAAGGCCGCTGGCGAGGCACCCGTCCTCTCGTCCAGGGCAGCCAAGGTGGCGGCGGTCGTCCTGTTCGTCGCTTTCCCGCTGCTCACGCCCGCGAGGGCCAGCGCCCTGGGCCTCTCCTCCTTCGGCGGCTGCTGGGACCTCCCGGGAGGACAGATCGCCTGCACGAGGGTGTCCGGCGCGGCGTTCCTGGGCCAGTACGACGCCACCACGGGGAAGTTCGGGGGAGGCCTCACCCCCGGGGCCGGGTACGGGTTCTCCCTGACGTCTGGCGACCCGACGAAGTCCTGGCTCGAGGGGGCCATGGACGTGTACCTCGCGGCGCAGTTCGGCCAGACTTCCGCCACTGACGGGACCCCGATACCGAACAACGTCACGGTCATAGGGGTGCTCTCCTTCGCCGACTACATGAGGGTCGGCTTCGGTCCCACCTGGATAGAGCAGCCGTCCGGACCGGCGAAGGCCCACTACATCATCTACTTCGGCCTCGGGTCGAGCTTCGGCGAGGAGACCAACAAGACGAGCCTGGCGGCACGGCGCAAGCTCAAGGCGATCGCGATAGGCCCGATGCAGCCCAACTCCTAGGAGGAATGGCCCATGAGCAACGTGTATGACCTGCCCGAGATCGACGTGGCCGCCAACACGGCGGCATGTATTATCTCCCTCCCGGTGAGCCCCGGGAAGGCGTTTTACCCGGAGTGGGTCATCGTGCCGGACGACGTAGCCGAGCAGTTCATGATCGACGACGTCAAGGTGGGGAGGAACTCCCAGATGGTGGCGAGCGCCAGCTTCCCGGCCACGCTGTTCGCCGAGTCGGCGGCTCCGGATCGACTGGGGTGCGACCACATCCAGGGCGACCGCCGGCTCGTGCTGCAGGTCACCAACGTGAGCGACCGGGCGGCGAGGTGGAGGGGCAAGGTCGCGGGCCGTCACGAACCCTCGCCGGACAACGTGACGCCCAGGGGAGTGATCCTGGGGTTCGGCCAGACGGAGATCCCGGCGGGGAGTCCCGCGCAGCTGTCGGTGCAGACTCAGGTGCAGATGCGCCCGCGCCGGCTCCACGTGCCGCGGTACCTCCTCGAGGTGTTCTCGGTGGACGGGCTCTACGTGGGGCCCTACCTCGACCTGCCCCAGGGGTCCAAGGCGCGGCCGAGCGCGCTCACCCGCGAGAACCTCCTCGACCGCGGGCAGGTCGCGTTCGAGCCCTGCGACCTGGTGGGGATAAGCTCCTTCGTCGCGGTGTCTGTCACGAACAAGACGCAGAGACCTCTCACGTTCACGGCGGCCCTCGTGGCCGACATGTGCCAGTAAGAAAGGAAGACGACCCATGGGCAACCTAGTCCAGTTCCGCACCAAGACCGGGCAGCTGATCGGCCACCCCGTGCACAGCTACGGCTACAAGCGCGACCCCGGCGTCCACGGGAAGAACGGCTTCTACGAGCTGTTCGAGCGCCACCCGGCCTCCAAGATCGGCGCGGGGTCGCTGCCCGACCTGGCGCTGCTCATCAAGTGGGCTCCCGGCATCTGGAACCAGGACAAGACCTCGAGCTGCACGGGGCACGCCTTCGCGTGCTCCGAGACCACTACGCTGGGGGCACTCGGCCACCCGCTGGCGACTCCGGTGCTGCCCCGCGTGCGGTACGCCCTCGGCCGGGCGGTCGACCGGACGAACCCGTCGCAGCCGCTCGTCGACGAGGGGGCCCAGCCTAACTCCCTCGTGCGCGCGGCCGCGCTCTGGGGCGTGGTGCTCGAGGGGGAGGACACCGACCCGACCACGTCGCCGGCGTACGAGCAGTACCTCGACGCCCACGTCAACGACGACCCGAAGCTCGGCGAGCTGGAGGCCGGCAACAAGCGCATCATAGTTGGGTACAACGCCATCGCCGACGACGACCCGGCCAAGGCCACCAAGGTGATGCAGAGCCTCGCGGGCAACTGCGCGGTCCCGGTCGCGGTCGACGCGGGCAACGACACCTTCCAGAGCTACGACGGCACGACCGTGCTCGACTACTGCGGCGCCGACCCCGACCACATGAACTGCCTCGTCGGGTACGGGCTCGTCCGCGCCCTGCGCGCCCTCGGCCTCCTGCCGCCCAAGATGCCGACGATGAGCGACGACGACCCGCTCTTCTTCGACCAGAACTCGTGGAGCACCGCCTGGGGCCTGCAGGGCAGGGCAGTCTGCACGCAGGCGTTCGTGCAGCAGGGCTGCTTCTCGACCCTAGCGGCCAACATCCGCGTCCAGGGGTGAGTCGACGTGTTCTCCCGCCTCGGCTCGCGGTCGGCACCCCGGTCGCGCGCCGGAGGGGGCGTCCCACGATCTGGTACCAGGTCGTCCACCCCTGCAGGACCGTGGCTGCTCGGTTGACCAATTCCACAACACGCTCAGGAGTATTCAGATGAGAACCTCGTTCACCTCGCGTTACCTGCTCGCCTCTTTCTTCGCGGCCTTGCTCTGCATGGGATCCGGCACCTGCTCGCACACGGACGTCGTCCCGACCCCCGTCCCGTCCCAGGTCGACGGTGGTGCGGCGGCACCGACCGACGGCGGAGCTGCCCCCGCCGGCGCCGACGGGGGCTCGGCTCCTACCAGCGTCTACGAGCAGGCCTGCTCCAACATGGTCAGCCTCGAGTGCTCGGAGGGCTCGGCCGGCAACTGCGTCTCCGTCCTGGAGTCCGCGTCTGCCCAGGGGATCACGCCGATCAGCGTGCCGTGCGTGGCGACCGCGACGTCTCCCGCCGCGGTGCGGTCCTGCGGGGCGATCGCCTGCACGATAGAGGTCGGGGCGACCCTGGCCCCGAGCTGCGTAAACGCCTGCGCTATGGTCAAGAAGTTCGAGTGTCGCGAAGCACCCGCCTGCCTCGCCGAGTGCAACAAGGCGATCGCCGGGAAGGTGGTCGATCTGAAGTTGGCCTGCCTGGTGAAGGCCAAGACGAAGGCGCAGCTTCAGTCCTGCGGCAGCGTAGCCTGCCGGTGAGGATGTTCTTGAGAAGTTGCTGTCCTGACTACTCCCCAAAGTTTCCACTTGACCTCCACGTGATCCGC
>DNAU01000025.1 GCA_003491925.1 Chloroflexota bacterium | reverse complement strand
CCGACCAGGCCCGGCAGCATCTGAACCGGCGCCCCCAGCAGCTCGCTGAGGTGCGCCGCCAGGGGTGCGGTGCTGAAGTCGGGGTTGACCTTGCCCTTGGGACGGCCCAGGTGGGTGACAACGATCACGCGGGCGCCCCGCTCCCGGAGCGCGCGCAGCGTCGGCAGCGCGGCCCGGATGCGCCGGTCGTCGACGATCTTGCCGTCCTTCATGGGGACGTTGAAGTCAACCCGCACCAGCACCCGCTTGCCCTGGACCTTGACGTCGTCGATGGTGGCTTTCATGCGCTGGACTTGGCAGCCTCCGGAATGAACCTGCAGGAAGGGAGCGCACCCACGTGCGTGACCGGCGGCGGCCCCACGGGCCGGCGTCCTCGCCGCATGGCGCTGACAACGAGCCGGACGAGCATGGGTGGGACGCTAGAGACGCTTGGCGACGTAGTCGACCAGGTCGACCACGCGGCAGCTGTAGCCCCACTCGTTGTCGTACCAGGCGAGCACCTTCATGAACCTCTCGCCCACCGCCATGGTCGACAGCAGGTCGACGACCGTCGACTGCGGCTCGTGCAGGTAGTCGGCCGAGACGAGCGGCTCGTCGCTGACCCCGAGGATGCCCTTGAGCGGACCCGCCGCGGCTTCGCGGAACGCGGCGTTGACCTGCTCGACGGTCGCCGCCTTGGAGAGGATCACGGTGAGGTCGACGAGGGAGACGTCGGGCACCGGAACGCGCAGCGCCATGCCGTGGAACTTGCCCTTCAGCTCTGGCAGCACCAGGGCCACGGCCTTGGCCGCGCCGGTGGTGGTGGGGATGATCGCCAGAGCAGCGGCTCGGGCCCGGCGCAGGTCCTTGTGGGGGAAATCGAGGATCACCTGGTCGTTGGTGTAGGCGTGCACCGTGGTCATCAGCCCGTACTCGATGCCGAACGAGTCGCTGAGCACCTTGGCGACCGGGGCCAGACAGTTGGTGGTGCAGGAGGCGTTGGAGAGGATGTGGTGCACCGCTGGGTCGTAGGCCTTCTCGTTGACGCCGAGGACGACGGTCAGGTCCTCGTTCTTGGCGGGAGCCGAGATGATCACCTTCTTGGCGCCGGCGTCGATGTGGGCCCTGGCCTTGGTGGCATCGGTGAACTTGCCCGTCGACTCGACGACGATGTCGACGCCCAGCTCGCGCCAGGGAAGGTTGCCGGGCTCGCGCTCGGCGAGCACCTTGATGGGCTTGCCGTCGACGACGATCGTCTCGCCGTCCACCGACACGGTGCCGGGGAAGTGTCCCAGGATGGTGTCGTACTTGAGCAGGTGAGCGAGCGTCGCCGGGGTGGTGAGGTCGTTGACAGCGACGAACTCGATGTCCGCGTCCTGCTGGCGTGCCGCGCGCAGGATGTTGCGTCCGATCCGGCCGAAGCCGTTGATGCCGACTTTGACAGCCATGAGCACTCCTCAGGGTGTGGGACACCAAAGAACCGCCCGGAGGGTAGCAAGAGGCGGGTTCTCCGCGCCTCCGGACACGACTCATGATGCACGTGTCCGTGCTCGGATCACCAGGGGCGACCGTCCCCTCTGGACCCTGCTCCGTCCCTCTCCTGGTTGGGGAATTCAGCCTTCCCCGAGGTCTCCACCCAGCGCCACCAGGCGATGCAGCCGTCCCGCCATGGCCGCGCGGCTGCAGCCCGCCGCCGCGGCGAGCCCGTCCAGGGTGTCGCGGGGCCGGCGGCGGCGCAGCACCGCCGCCTCGCGGAGCGCCGGGGGGAGCGCCTCACACCGGCTCCGGTCGCTCTCCAGGCGCTCGATGGCCTCGAGCTGGGAGAGCGCGGCGGAGACCGTCCGGCGCAGGTTGGCGGTCTCCGCGTTGAGCCGCCGGTTGACCCCGGAGCGCACCTCTCCGACCACCCGGCCGGCCTCGAACTCGAGCCGCCCGAGGTGGGCGCCGATCGAGCTCAGCAGGGTGGCGACGCCGGGGGCCGAGCGCACCGCCACCACCGGCCGTCCTCGGCGCCGCAGCGACGTCGCCGCGATGCCGAGCCGCCCCAGGTCCTCCAGCACCCGGGTCGCCGCCCCCTCCGACCCCACCAGCAGCTCGAGCTGCGGCGGCCCGTCCCCGCGGCTGAGCGATCCGCAGGCGAGGAAGGCGCCCCGGAGCCGCGATCGGGCGCAGCAGAGGTTGGTCGACGGGACCGGGCGCACCGGTGTAGCCGGCCGGGCCGCGGCCCCGCCGGTGCTGGGACCGGCGTCGCGGATCTCGCGGGCAGCGGCGGTCGCATCGCCGACGCCGGGGGTGGGGGGCTCCTGGGCCACCGTGCCGGCCTCGACCGGAGGGCGGATCGAGACGCGATAGCGATGGCGGCGGGCAGTCGCCAGGCGCTCCACCGACGCCGGGACCGAGTCGGCGTGGAGGGCGGCGAGGGCGGCCCGCGCCGCCACCAGCCGGGTGGTCACGGGCGCCTCCCCGTCACCCGCGAGGGCCATCCCCTCGATCAGCGCCGCCCGGCAGCAGGGGAGCGGCGGGACGTGGGGGGCGAGCTCGGCGACGATCCGCTCGGTGAACGAACCTCCCCGCAGCGCCCCGAGGTGGTCCCGGCTCGGCCGACCGGTCGCGGGTCGCCGCTCTGTTTCCACGCGGTTCACGTCGTGCCGCCCAGCGCCCCGCTCAGCGCGGATCGGGCTTGCCGACGTCGCGATGGCGGACGGTCACCTCGAGGTTCTCCGATCGCAGCCTGCGCCCCAGCTCCTCGGCGACGACCACCGAGCGGTGCCGGCCGCCGGTGCAGCC
>DNAU01000330.1:777-3978 GCA_003491925.1 Chloroflexota bacterium | reverse complement strand
GACCCGGACCGGGAAGGGGAGGCGATCGCCTGGCACCTCGCCGAGGCGCTGAAGCTCCACGACCCGGACCGGATCGAGGTTCACGAGATCACGAAGAGCGCCGTCGAGGCGGCGCTCAAGGCGCCCCGCAAGGTGGATCGCAACCGCGTCTACGCGCAGGAGGCGCGCCGGGTGATCGACCGCCTGGTGGGCTACCGGCTGAGCCCGCTGCTCTGGCGGAAGGTGCGCACCGGGCTCTCGGCGGGGCGGGTCCAGTCGGTCGCCGTCCGCCTGGTGGTCGACCGCGAGAACGAGATCGAGGCGTTCGTGGCCACCGAATCGTGGAGCCTCGACGCCCTCCTCGAGAAGGGGGAGAGCCGCTTCACCGCCCGCTACCAGGGCCGCCGCGATGCCGTCGCCGCACCCACCCCCGCCAAGCGGGGCCGCACCGGCAAGCGCGTGGCGGTCGCCGCCGAGAACGGCGACCAGCCCGAGAGGGTCGAGCTGCCCACCGAGGCCGACGCCCGGGAGGTGATGGGTGCCCTCAACTTCGACGAGACGGGGCACCGGGGCGAGGACGCCCCCCCCTTCGCCGTGGAGGCGGTGGAGAGCTCCGAGACGTCGCGGTCGGCGCCCTTCCCCTACACCACCAGCACCCTCCAGCAGGACGCCAGCACGCGGCTCAGATTTTCGCCACGGCGCACCATGTCGATCGCCCAGGAGCTCTACGAGGGCGCCGAGCTGGGCAGCTCGGGGCCGGTGGGCCTGATCACCTACATGCGGACGGACTCGACCCGGATCAGCGAGCAGGCGCGGGGCGAGGCGGTTGCCTACATCACCGAGAGCCTCGGTGAGAGGTATGTGCGCACCGGACAGGCCCGCCAGCGCCAGGGCCAGAACGTCCAGGACGCGCACGAGGCGATCCGGCCGACCGACGTGACCCGCACCCCGGAGCAGGTGACGGACCTCCTCCCGCGCGACCAGGCCCGCCTCTACGACCTGATCTGGCGTCGCTTCGTGGCCAGCCAGATGGCTCCGGCCCGCTTCCTGACCACCCGGGCGACCATCGCCGCCGGCGACTTCATCTTCCGTGCCTCAGGGTCGGTGCTCATCTTCGACGGTTTCCAGCGGGTCTGGAAGCGCGACGAGGAGCGCGATCGGGACGGTCAGCTCCCCGCCCTCGAGGCGGGGGAGCGGCTGCGGTGCCTGGAGATGGTCGCCGAGCAGCACTTCACCCAGCCGCCGCCCCGCTACACGGAGGCCTCGCTGGTGAAGGAGATGGAGGAGCGGGGAATCGGGCGACCCTCGACGTACGCCCCCACCATCGAGGTCATCCAGGAGCGTGCCTACGTCCGCCAGGAGGACCGCCGGCTCCACCCGACGGAGCTCGGCAAGACCGTCGACGGGCTGCTCCGCGAGCACTTCTCCGAGGTCGTCGACATCGACTTCACGGCCGACCTGGAGCGCCGCCTCGACGCCATCGAGACCGGCAAGCGGAAGTTCGAGACGACCGTCAGGGACTGGTACACGCCGTTCAGCAAGACGGTCGACAAGGCCCAGACCGACATGCAGCGGGTCAAGGTTCCGGCCAAGTCGACCGGTGAGGCCTGCCCCCGCTGTGGCACCGGGGAGCTGGTGATGCGCGAGGGGCGGTTCGGACCGTTCGTCGGGTGCTCGCGGTACCCCGAATGCGACTACATCAAGGACAAGAAGCAGTCGTCCGCCGAACCCACCGGCGAGAGCTGCCCCCGCTGCGGGAAGCCGCTGGTGCAGCGCCTCGGCAAGCGCGGCCCCTTCGTCGGCTGCAGCGCCTACCCGAAGTGCCGGTACCTCCGCGACCTGATCGCCACTCCGCAGGGCGCGGGCGCCGACGCCACGGCGCCCGCCCCCGCGGGAGCCCCCGAGGACCTCGGGCAGTGCCCCGAATGCGGGAAACCGCTCGCCCACCGGACCAGCCGCCGGGGGTCCTTCGTCGGCTGCACCGGTTACCCCGACTGCCATTACATCCAGCCTCAGAGCGGCCGCGCCGGAGCGGCCCCGGTATCCGCCGCCGAGCCCACCGGCGAGAGCTGTCCCGATTGCGGCAAGCCGCTGGTCCGGCGCCAGGGGCGCTTCGGACCGTTCGTGAGCTGCAGCGGCTACCCCGGATGCACCTATCGCCCGCCCCGGAAGGCGGCGGCGGGACACGCGGAGGTCGCCTCGTGAGCGCGCGGCCGCATGCCACCACGATCGTCGGGGTGCGCCGCGACGGCGTGGTCGCCATCGGCGGGGACGGCCAGGTGACGGTTGGCGACGTGGTCATGAAACACCGCGCCGCCAAGGTGCGCCGGCTCCATCGCGACACGGTCCTGGCCGGCTTCGCGGGGGCGGTCGCCGACGCCCTGACCCTCTTCGACAAATTCGAGCAGCAGCTCGACCGGCACCAGGGTCTCCTCCTCCGGGCCGCGGTCGGGCTGGCCAAGGAATGGCGTACCGACCGCTATCTCCGTCACCTCGAGGCGATGCTGATCGTGGCCAACGCCGACCAGCTTCTGCTGCTCTCCGGGGACGGGGAGATCATCGAGCCCGACGACGACCTCGCGGCCATCGGCAGCGGGGGACCGTACGCTCTGGCGGCGGCGAAGGCTCTGCTCCAGAACACCGAGCTCGACGCCGCCGAGGTGGTTCGCAGGTCCCTCGCCATCGCCGCCTCACTCTGCATCTACACCAACTACGAGATCACCGTGCTGACGCTCCCGTCGGAGAGCGCGGCCGAGCCCGCACCCGCCGGGGGAGGACCGGTCACCGAGCCGGCGGCGCCTCCGGGGGAGGACCCCGACGGCGCACTCCCGGGTGCGACGGTCGCAGCGGAGGAGCCGAGCCGAGGGTGACCGTGGACGTCGCGCAACCCTCCGCCCCCGTGCCCGACTCCAACGGGAGTGCTCCGACACCTCCGGACAGCCAGGAGAACCGCGACCCGGACGATCTCCGCCCCACCGAGATCGTTCGACACCTCGACGCCTACATCGTCGGTCAGTCCGCAGCCAAGCGGTCCGTCGCCATCGCGCTGCGCAACCGGGTCCGACGCCGCCGGCTCACCGACGAGATGCGCCACGAGGTCCTCCCCAAGAACATCCTGATGATCGGCCCGACCGGGGTCGGCAAGACGGAGATCGCCCGGCGGCTGGCCAAGCTCACCTCCTCGCCGTTCATCAAGGTCGAGGCCACCAAGTTCACCGAGGT
>DNAU01000330.1:0-549 GCA_003491925.1 Chloroflexota bacterium | reverse complement strand
CTCGACATCCTGGTGGAGGCCGAGCTCCGCTCGGCGGCGGGGCTGGCGGCTGTGAGTGGCGTTCCGCCGGTCGTGGTGGCCTCGCCGGGAGCGGCTCCCCCGACCACCGCGTCAACCTCGTCCGCGCCCCCCTCGCCGCCGGCGGAACCCCCGACGTCCGCGCCGCCGGCGATGTCGGTGGAATCTCCGACCCCCGCGCCACCCTCGACCGCCGGGGCGGAATCCTCAGCCGCGCAGACCGTGACCGCGCAGGAGGCGGCCCAGGGCCCGGGGCGGCCCCCGGCCGGCGCCGAGGAGCGCCTGCGCCGCCGCGTGCGCCGGCGTCTCGCCGCCCAGCTGCGGGCCAAGCACCTCGAGGATCGCTACATCGATGTCGAGGTCGAAGAGCCGTTCCAGCCGGCGTTCGAGGGCTTCGCCGGCAGCGGGCTGGAGGAGGTGGGCTACTCGCTGTCCGATTTCTTCTCCCAGATGGCGCCGCCGCGCAGGCGGATGAAGCGGATGCAGGTCGCGGACGCGCGCACCGCGCTCGCCGAGGAGGAGACCGACCGG
>DNAU01000353.1 GCA_003491925.1 Chloroflexota bacterium | reverse complement strand
GGCCACCCCATGAAACCGCCACCCTCTCCTGAGCGGCTGAGCCGGCGAAGCCCCCATAGGTTAAAGGAGTGTTTGGCCGCATTGAGAGGATGGGTGTGTCGGCGGTGAGGCAGCACGTCCGCCCGATTGCCCAGCACAGGAGGGTCGTCAGATCTTGCCCAGGCGAGCTGCGACAGGGTCACCTCGGTTGGGCGGCCGAGTCCTCCTTGTCGACTGGGGGGAACTGGAGGAGGGCCTGAGCGAGCTGCACGTAGATCGCAGCCGGCTCGAGGCACTCGGGCGGCATCCTGCCTGCTCGGCGCGCCGCCACGGCGAGCCGCTGGAGAACCAGCGGCACAGCCTCCTCGGGGATGCTGCTGACGTGGGCGCCGCGGTAGTTGGTGAGGACCGCCTGGATGGCCTTGGGCAGCCGGTTGTGGTCGATCTCGCCATGGGCGTCGAGGTAGGGCAGGTGCCACGTGCTGGGATGGGTGACCGAACCGGCGTAGCCGAAGCAGGTGACCGGTAGCTGGTACTTTGGGTGGAGGAGACCAGGGGCGTCCAACGGCTCTGGAGGCCCTTGACTCGGCGCGAGGGCCCATGCCGTCGGGTGGGGGAGCGGTATGGGGTTCCGGTACACACCGTCTGGGCTCAACCACCAGAGGTTCTGGTCCACCTCCTCCATGGAAACGTCCGCCTCCACCCGCGTGTGGCGTCCTCCCGGGACAAGGTCAGATGCGAAGAGGTGCGCCCCGTCACTGACCGCGACCAGGCCCACCCGGAGGGTCTCCGCGTATCCCTGCGCCTGGAGGAACGCGGCCTCGACTGCGTGGGCCCCCCTGAGGGCACCGGGGCGCTTCGTCTCGATGAGCAGCCGGCGGACGCCGAGGTGGGTGACCAGGATGTCGCAACGGGCCACCTGGTGGTTGAGGTCGGAGAATGCCCAGCCGAGCACCCCGGTGAGCAGGTCCTCGACGATGTTCTCGGCCACCTTCTCGGGGGCCCCAGCGTACCGGTGGCCCTCGGTCAGGCGTTCTCTCCGGCGCGCCAGGAATGTCGGCCACGCCGCCTCCGCCCGTGACATCCAAGCACGGAAGCTGGCAAGCCCGGCTACGCTCGTAGTCGTCATCGGGACGGTGGGAGGATACACCGCCCTCCCATCGATCAGCCCCGGGACCCGCTGCTCCGCAATCGCAGCGCACCCGGTAGCACAAACCCGGACTAGCTCGGAAGCCTCCAGACGACTCTGTTCTGCGACGGTCGTGACTTCTCATCAGAGGCCTTAGTCAGAGGCTTCAACAAAACGCCGACAGGCTCGACTGCGCCGCAGAAAAGCTATGGGCCTTTGCCCGTTCCTGCTTCGCTCGGGGAGGCCTCGACGAGGTCACCGACCCGGACGCCGGTGGCGGCCAGGGACCGCCGAGAACCGCAGCGGAGAAGGAGCAAGGGAACCAAGAGATGGATCAGATCGAGGAACCTCCCGAGGGCGAGGTCCGGGTGCTGGATTCGCCCGCCGGCGCGCCCGCGGCGTCGGCCATGGCGCCGGCAGGACTTCATATCGGCACCACCTCGGTGGGCAGTATGTGGGAGGCAGGCGTCGTCGCCCTCACTTCAGGCCGCGCGACGGGGGCGGAGACTCCTGGCGAGCTCGCTGAGCGGGGGTGTTTGCGTGGTATCGGTGCGCTCGGTAGGCTCGCCTCAATGGCAACAAACGGACATCTCGGCGGGCGGGAGGAGGGGCCTCTCGTCGGCCCGGGCGCCGCGGGTCCGGCGAGGGCCGCGTGCGTTGCGGGACTGCCTGGTAACCTCGCGGAGCTACTCCTGCCTTTCGACGGATCGCCGGCGAAGCCTCGGACGACGGACTCCGGCGACCCCCAGGCCGTGAACGCGGCGGTCATCTACGTTGAAGGTGAGTCAAGTACCAGGGTGCCGGCACGTCACCCCAAGGCAGGGCGCCCCTCCGAGCGCAGCGCCTGGCAGCTTCTGCTGCCGATGCTCGTAGTCGACACTGGTGGGCTGGCGGTAGGTGAGATCGCCCGCCCGTCCGTTGCGAGAGCTTCGGTGCCGGCTGAGAACACTCCGGGAACCGCACTCTCAGGGCATCAGGTGGCGCCCTCTCTCTGTGCCGATGCCATGCTGGACGGTCTGCCGGCGGCGGGGGCGTCGTCACCGCGGATGAGGACGGCTCCAGCGGGGCCGCGGTCGCTAAAGGCTTCCGGCGATGTCCGGGTGAGCCGTGCGGCGGGGGACGACTCCGGGCCCGGCTATCGCCGTTCTGACGGCGGACAGCCCGCCTCCGACGTCGATCGCATCGCGGTTGAGCAGACCGCATCAACTCCCAAGAAGACCCGTGATACTCGCACCGGCCAGCGACTCGGATGCCGTCTCAACCTCACGCCCGCAAGCTATGTGACCGTCGCTTCTGACGGCTCGCCTGTATCCTGCGGACGCCGCCGCGCACGGGGCAGCCTGGATGGTGGGGTCGTCGATGAACAGGTGGCCGAGCGAGGCGACGCGGGGTCGGTGAGGGTGACGACCTGCTGGTCGTCACCGGAAAGCCTGGCGGCTGACCACTCCGTGGCCCCGCTGCGGACTTGCGTGGGCGCTGGTGAGTATCAGGGTGCCTTGCGAGTCGGTGGATCAGCGGTTCCGCCGCAAGAGGGTCGCAGGTGCGTTAATTCCTCCCTATCGCCTCACCGCCCGCGCCACTATCAACCTCGAAGGCGAGGCCGGCTTCTGGCCTCTCGACCCCAGGCTCGCTGCGACGAGTGGTGCTCAGTGGCGGAAGCCACGGCTTCGGCCCCTCATCGAAGCACTCGGCGCTAGCGGTGAGGCGCTCGTCGCCACCGGCCTGTCGGTGGCGGAGTACTTCCCGTATCACTCGATATCGTACCGATGGCCGCCGCGACTTCCGTCGCAGGAATTTGGCTTCCATCTGGTGCGAGAAGCGGCCGTAGCCGGCGCGTTAGTCCTCGTGATGCGTCAATGGGAGAGTTGGCGAGCCGCCGTCCCCGAGTTGATTGGCTACCCTCGGTTGTTCCGCAATCCGAATCCGCGACAAGCCGCCGTCAGCGCGACGAACCTTGGCCAGGCAACCTTCGACGCGGTGGTTGCCGCTCTCCGCCGGGACTAGTTCGGCCCCCTCCCCCACCATCGGTCCGAGATCAAGGGGGACTTAACCTAAGGGACGACGGGGGCACCACACTGAACTCGAAACCGCAACATCCACCTTGGAAGGCTAGCGCTCCACCAGCTGACCTACTCCCGCGGCGCGGGGAGAGGACAGCGCGCTCCCGAGTCTCGCTCAGGACGCGACGTGGGCGACGGGCCGAGACGCCCACTACTGCCCCTCGCGCGGCCCGCGCT
>DNAU01000052.1:2522-3586 GCA_003491925.1 Chloroflexota bacterium | reverse complement strand
AGCCGACCCAGATGGTCGGCCCGCCGGTGACCAGCTGATACCCGCCGAACTCCTGGAAGGAGATGACCAGGCAGAAGACCAGCGGGAAGCCCACGATCGCGGCCAGCACCAGCAGCGACGGGCTGGACAGAGCGTATGGGACCCAACGGCCCACCAGCCGGCGTTGGGCCCGGGGGGTGGCGGGTGCCGCTCCCCCGGGCCCGGCCGGTGCCGGGGGCTCATCCCCCGACACTGTCCTCCGGATACCGAGGCGCCGCCGAGGTGTGGCTGGGACCTCCCCGACGGCGCTCATCTCGGTTGTCAGTCTAGGCTCGACTCAGGAGCCGTTCAGGACGCTGTCGATCTGGCTGTCGTACGTGCTCGCAGCGGCGCTGGCCGTCTGCTGCCCGGAGAAGATCGCTCCCAGGAGGTCCTCGTAGTAGCTGTCGTTCTCGACGGTCGCCTCCTGAGGGCTGTTGGGGGTGAACCAGCTCGTCTTGGCCGCTTGTGCGGCGGTGTTCAGGGGCGGGTTCTCAGCCTGCAGGTTGAGCAGGGTGGTGCTGTTGGGGATGACCCCGCCGACGGTCGCCATCTCGGACTGGTACTGGGTGCCCTCGACCATCTGGATGTACTCCTCGGCGAGCGTCTTGTTGGCGCTCTTCTCGGCGACGCCGAGGTTGGAGCCGCCCAGGAAGGTCGGCATCGGGGCGCTGCTGGTGTATCCGGGGAGGGCGAAGGAGCCCACGTCCGAGGCGGTGAACGAGGTGCCGGTGCCGTAGACGCTCGCGTAGTCCCAGCCGGGCTCGACGATGATCGCCGCCTTGCTGCTGTCGAAGACGGTGTTGGTGGTCGTGGTGGTGTCGTTCTGGGTGGCCGGAGCCAGGTCGTAGCCGGTCTGGAAGAGGTTCGTGTAGATCCAGTTCAGCGCCGTCTGGTCAGCCGACGAGGAGAACTGGGCGCTCCACGTCCCGCCGCTCTTGGTGGCGATGGCGCTCGTGCCGTTGCCGGGCTCACCGAAGAGGAAGGAGTCCATCGCGTACCAGTACTCGCCCGGGATGTAGATGCAGGAGGTGCCGCTCGGCTCG
>DNAU01000052.1:0-2422 GCA_003491925.1 Chloroflexota bacterium | reverse complement strand
GTCGAGGTGATCCCCGCCTTGGCGAACATGTTGGTGTTGTAGATGGCGATGCGGTCGCCGGCGTAGTACGGGATCCCGTACAGCTTGCTGTTGTAAGTGCCGGCCTCCTGCAGGCTCTGCAGCCAGGTGCTCTGGTTGGGCCAGCTGACGCTGCTGAGGTCCGCCAGGCCGCCGGTGGCGGCGAAGCTGGCCACGTAGGTGTTGCCCATCTCCAGGACGTCGGGCGCCTGGGTGGTGGCGAGGGCGGTGTCGGTCTTGGTGACGATGCCCGTCCACTGCTGCAGGCTGACATTGACGGTGACGTTGGGATGGGCCTGCTCGAACTGCTGGTTCCAGGCGGTCACCAGCGAGGCCGGCGCGCTTCCCGACATCAGCCAGACGTTGAGGGTGACGTGGGCGGGGGCGGTCGGGCTGCCGCTGCTCCCGGTCGAGCTGCTGCCGCAGGCCGCCAGCCCGGCGGTGAGCAGCGCGACCGCCGCGGTGCTGATCAGACGACGCTTCACCATGACTGCCTCCATGACCCCCCGCAAGGGGCGCAAAACCTCCGTCTCCACCAGGATGACGGCACTACTGGTCTATACCAGCTTCGCAGCCTGGCACACTCCGCGCGGTGTTGTCAAGCACCCGTTGGTATGAGATCTGGCGTCGAGGCAGCGGGCCCAGGCGAATTCCGCCGCTCCCCGGATCGAGGATGTCGCCGGCCATCGGCTTGCCATCGCCGCCGGTCGGAGTTCACAATTGGTCTAGACCAGTTGCAGTAGCTTCCAACGCAGCAAAGGGGACAACATGCGCCTGGGGGTGGCGGCTTCCCTGGTGGGCGATGCCCTGGTGCCCGGAGATGTATCGGTCGACTCCGGTCGGGTGTCCGGCCTGGGGCTCGCCCCGGCCGGGGCGGCCGGCCTGGCGGTCCCGGGCTTCGTGGACGTGCAGGTCAACGGCGTGGCCGGGGTCGACTTCCTCTCGGCCGACGCCGGCGGCTATGCCCGCGCCTCGAGGGCGCTGGCACGCACGGGGGTCACCGCCTTCCAACCGACGTTGGTCAGCTCGCCCATCGAGTCCGTCGGCAAGGCGATCGCCACGCTGGCCATGCTGGATCCGATGCCCGGGGCCCGGGTGCTGCCGGCCCATCTCGAGGGTCCCTTCCTCTCCCCCCTCCACCACGGGGCCCACGATCCGCGTCACCTGCTCGCGGCCAGCCGCGAGGTCGCCGACTCCCTCTGCGGACTCGGTCCGGTCGGCTACGTCACCGTCGCACCCGAGATCGAGGGCGGCCTGGCGCTGGTGCGCCATCTCGTCTCCCGCGGACTGGTGGTCTCGCTCGGACACACGGACGCCGACGCTGACGCGGCGGCCGCCGCCTTCGACGGGGGCGCTCGGGCCGTCACCCACGTCTTCAACGCGATGCGACGGTGGGCTCCCCGCGACCCCGGCGTCTCCGGTGTCGCCCTCTCCCGACCTGACGTCTTCGTCACCGCCATCATCGATGGCGTCCACCTCGCGCGCGAGACCGTCCAGCTCCTCCTCGCCGCCGCCGGCAGCCGCCTGGTCCTGATCACCGATGCCATCGAGGCCGCCGGGCTCGGCGACGGCACCTATCACCTCGGCGATCGCGAGGTGCACGTGCGGGGCGACGAGGCGCGGCTCGCGGACGGGACGCTCGCGGGCAGCGTCCTGGCCATGGACCGGGCGATCCGGAACCTGATCTCCGCCGGGGCCAGCCTGGAGCTCGCGGTGGGAGCGGCGACGCGGGCGCCTGCCCGCCTGCTCGGGCGTCCCGACCTGGGGGAGTTGCGGGTGGGCGGCAACGCTGACATCGTGGTCCTCGACGGCTCCCTTGAGGTCGCGCGCACCCTGGTCGCGGGCGGGGAGGTGTACGCCGCATGAGGGCAGGACCGGCGCGCATGCCCGATGTGATCCCTGCTCCCATGGTGGTCCGACCCGATCCGGACGCGGATTTCACGCTCACCGAGTCGACGGTGCTCTCGGTCAGGGGTGGGGCGGCGGCGGCGCCGACCGCGACCTGGCTGGCCGAGCTGCTTCGCAACGGGACCGGGTTTGCGCTCCCCCTCGCGTCGGGTGACGGCCATCCCGCGAGCGTCATCACGCTGGAGCTGGGCACCGGCGAGCCGGACCTGGGCGACGAGGGGTACACGCTCGCGGTGCATCCCGGCTCCGTGGTGGTCCGAGCCGGCGCAGCAGCCGGGCTCTTCCACGGAGCGGAGACCCTTCGCCAGCTCCTCCCCGGCCGCGTCGAGAGCGCCGGAAGCCCTGGCCCCTGGGTGGTCGCCGGAGGGGAGATCGTCGATCGTCCCCGCTACCCGTGGCGCGGGGCGATGCTGGACGTCGCGCGCCACTTCTTCAGGGTCGCCGACGTGGAGCGCTTCATCGACGAGATCGCCCTCTACAAGATCAACGTCCTGCA
>DNAU01000340.1:5222-5574 GCA_003491925.1 Chloroflexota bacterium | reverse complement strand
CGGCGCCCTGGTGGTGGCGCTGGTCATGGTGGGCGGGCATCACCCGTCGGGGGCGGCCACCGGCGCGCGAACGACCCCTGATGCCTCCTCCTCCGCCACCGGACCCCCGGCGTCGCCGTCCCCGTCGGCGGGGAGCGGCGTGCCACTCGGCGAGACCCGGACCACCTCCGACGGCGCCACCATCACCGTGGTCTACTTCGACCCCGACCTCACCTCGCTCCCGGGCGCGGACCCGCCCACGCCGCCCGCCACCGCCTTTGCCGCCGTCGAGCTGAGGATCTGCGCCGGGAACGCGAATCCGACCTCGGTGACCCCGTACGACTTCGTGCTCATCGGGCCCGGCAGCAGCCAC
>DNAU01000340.1:0-5167 GCA_003491925.1 Chloroflexota bacterium | reverse complement strand
GGCAGCAGCCACGCCGACACCCTCAACGGGCCCGGGGTGGGCCGAGACCCTGAGCTGCCCCTGACCGAGGTCGCGCCCGGGCAGTGCGTCGGCGGCTGGCTGAGCTACGAGGTGGGGGGTACGCCGACCTCGCTCAGCGACACCGCCGACAGTCTGAGCTGGCCCCTCGGGTAGTGCGGCGCCCCGGCGGCGGGAGGCGACTTCCGGGACGCTGCCCTAGGGTCAAGATCGGTGCGATTCTGACCCCGTCGGCGTTATATCAGCTGTAACCCGGGATCGGCGGCCGTCCCGAGCGCCGCTCCTCCAGGGCCTCGACCACCAGCGCCAGGAGGTCGTGGGCCGGGATCGGCTTGAGGCCGAAGCGGTCGCAGCCGGCGTCCATCGCCCGTTCCGCAGTGTCGCCGATGCGGTCGGCGGAGAGCGCCACGATGGCGATCGGCCGGTCCACCGCCGACCGGAGGGCGTCGACGATCTCCAGGCCGCTGCCGTCGGGGAGCTGCACGTCGAGGATCACGATGTCGGCCGGCGACTTCGACATCGCCGCCAGGGCGTCGGCGCGGGAGCCGACGGAGCGCATCCGGTAGCCGACCGCCGAGAGCACGTCGCCGATGGACTGCCGGTTGACCGGGTCGTCCTCGACCAGGAGCACGGCCGCCGGACGTCCGTCCGCCCCGGTCACCACCGTGGCCCCCCCCGGGGCGCGCAGCAGTCGCGGGGGTAGCGGCTCGCGCGAGCGGCGCAGGCTGAACCAGAAGCGGCTCCCCACCCCCAGCTCGCTGCTGACCTCGATGTGGCTGCCGTGCAGCTCCACGATGTGGCGGCAGATGGCCAGCCCGAGCCCGACGCCGGGCACCTCCGAGTCCCCGCCGCGGGCAAACGGGGTGAAGATCCGCTCCATCTCCGCGGCCGGGATCCCCCTCCCCGTGTCGCAGACGGTGAGGCGGACGGCATCCTCGGCCGTGTCGATCTCCATCCACACCCGCCCCCCCGGCCGGGTGAATTTCACCGCGTTGGTGAAGAGGTTGACCAGGACCTGGCGGAGGCGGATCGGGTCGGCGAGGATCCGGGGCAATCTCGCGGTGCCCGGCCACTCGACCGTCACCTGAGCGGGTCCGGCGAGGGGCGAGATCACCCCGGCCACCTCGTCGAGCACGGTGGGCAGGTCGACCGGTTGGAGGCGGACGTCGAGACGCCCGGCCTCCAGGCGTCCGAGATCGAGAAGGTTGTCCACCAGGGCGAGGAGGTTGCCGGCCACGGTGTGGATGCGGCCCCCCAGGGCGCGGAGCTGGTTCTCGTCGAGGTCCCCGAGGGACCGGTCGGCGAGCAGCTCCGACGAGACCATGATCCCGCTGATCGATCCCCGCAGCTCGTGCGAGAGGCTGCTCAGGAAATGGCGGGTGGCCTCCATCTCGCGGCGGAGGGCGCCGGTGGCGGCCGAGATCCGGTCGACCAGCTCGGGGGGTGGCGCATCGGAGCTGAGCCCGGGGGAGCGGCCCACCTCCGCGGCCACCCTGGCCACGAAGCGCTCATCGAGGTTGGTGAACTCCGCCACCCGCCTCTTGTTGGCGGCATAGACGAGCCCGATGACCTCGCGGTGGCGAACGATCGGGGCGGAGACGAAGGACGTGTACTGGGGATGGCCCTTCGGGTAGCCGCGATGCGCCGCGTGCTGGCGCAGATCTCCGAGCCGCAGCGGACGGCCCGCGCGCATCGCCGCGTCCAGCACCCCGGTGGCCTCGCACTGCACCCCCTCGATGCCGCTGCGGGCGCCCAGGGCGATGCCCGAGTAGACGAAGCTGCCCACCTTGCCGCCCGGCTCGTCGAGCAGGAAGATCACCGCGCCCTGGGCGTCGACCACGGTGCGCACGTCGTTGACCACCCACTGCAGGACACCGGTGGGGCGGAGCTGGCGGACCAGGGCCAGGTTGGCGCGGACCAGCCGCTGGTTCTGGGAGCGGAGGATGGCCAGCTGCTGCTCGTCCGCGAGGTCGGGTGTGGCGGCTTCGCCGCCGGGGTGGAGCCCTGGATGCTCAGACTCGCCGTTCCGGGGCTCGGGTCCCGCCCATCCCGTGGGAGCCGGTCCCTCGGCCGTCGCGGGGCCGGGGAGTGGGGGGGTGGCGCCGATCTCCGGTGCCCGGCCTGGGGCCTCGGTGGCGGCCGAGCCTCCAACCCCTGCTGTGCCCCCGGGCACCTCGCCCGCCTGATCTGTTCCGTCCCCCCGCCCCTGCCTCCACGGACGCCGCATCAGCCGTGGCCTTCTCGCACGAGACCGAGACGCATGGCCTTGACCACCGCCTCGAGCTGGCTGTGGGCCTGGAGCTTGGCCAGGATGCTCTTGACGTGGCCCCTGCAGGTGTGGACGCTGATCCCGAGCCGGCGGGCGATGGTCTGGGGGTCGAGCCCCTGGCTGAGCCAGCGGAGCACCTCGGACTCGCGATCGGTCAGGGTGACCGTCGGTGGTGACATGGCTGGGTGGTCGGGATGCACCCGGTTGAGCAGAGCGCTGAGGACGCTGCCCTCGACCGTCATCTCCCCCTCGCCGGCCCGGCGCACGGCGGTGAGGACGGAGCTGATGCTGCTCTCCTTGGGGAGGATGCCGCAGGCGCCGATCGCAGCCGCCCGGGCCATGACGTCCACGTCCGCGTAGGCGGTGAGCACCAGGATGCGCAGGTCGGGGTTGAGCTCGGTGAACCGCCGGGCGGCCTCGACGCCATCGCCGTCGGGCAGCCGGACGTCGGTCAGGAGCACGTCGGGCGCGCCGGTGAGGAAGACCGCCCGCGCCTCGGCAAGGGTGGAGGCGACCCCCACGCAGCGCATGTCCGAGCGGAGGTCGATGGCCATGGCGATCGCCTCGGCGACGGCGCGGTGATCGTCGACGACCAGGACGCGGAGGCGCTCGCGGGCGGGCTCAGCCATCGCAACCCGGCGTCAGGCCGCCTCCCGGGGCTGTCGGCATCGGAGTGCAGGTTGCCACGACGGCTTACGGTACCACCCACCGGAACGCGTCGTGACATCGCGCCGGACGGGAGCCCGTTTCGAGACGGTCCGAGCCCGCCGGTCAGCTCAGGCCACGTCCTTGGTTGCCTCGCGCAGCAGCTCCGCCACCTCGGGGCGGGAGAACTCCACCGGAAGCGGCTCGCCGCGGGCGAGCAGCTCGCGCACCCTGGTGCCGCTCAGCACCGCGTGCTCGGAGCTGGGGTGGGGGCACGTCCGGGTCGAGGCCATCCCTCCGCAGGCGCGGCAGTAGAAGGCGTGCTCGAAGCGGAGGATCTCGATCCCCAGCTCATCCGCCCCGTACTCGTCGAAGATGCGATGGGCCGCGTAGGTGTCGTAGTAGCTGCCCACCCCGGCGTGGTCGCGGCCGACGATGAAGTGGGTGCAGCCGTAGTTGCGCCGGATCAGGGCGTGGAACACCGCCTCCTTGGGGCCCGCGTACCGCATCCACGCCGGGTTGGTGGCCAGCAGGACGCGCTGCTTGGGGTAGTAACCGTCGAGCAGGGCCTCGTAGCAGGCCATGCGCACGTCGGCGGGGATGTCATCGCTCTTGGTCTCCCCGACCAGCGGGTGGAGGAGCAGACCGTCGATGTTCTCGAGGGCCACCTTCTGGAGGTACTCGTGGGCGCGGTGCACCGGGTTCCGGGTCTGGAAGCCCACGGTGGTCCGCCAGCCGCGCTCGGCGATGAGGCTCCGGACCTCGAGTGGGGTCAGGTCGTATTCGTCGAAGCCGGTCGAGGGGCGGGCGAGCGCGGTCACCGGGCCGCCGATCGCCCACCGGCCTCCGCTCTGGAGCAGGTGGACCCCGGGGTGGGCCACGTCGTCGGTCCCGTAGACGCTCGCCGCCTCGACGGCGGAGTCGGTGCGGAAGATGTCCGCCACCTCGAGGATGGCGATCGGCTTGCCCGCGGAGCGCAGCGCCACCTGGGAAGCTCCGCGGAGCCGCTCCACGTCATCGTCGTGAACCCGCAGCACCACCGGGATCGTGAACGGCTGGCCTCCCTGAAGCCGGCCGCTCGCGAGCACCGCGGCGTAGTCGGCGGCTCCCATGAAACCCTGGAGCGGAGCCAGCGCACCGACCCCGAGCATGCCCGCATCGGACACCTGACGGGGGTCCAGATCGAAGCTCGGGAGAGCCCGTGCCAGCTCGCGGAGCCGGTCGAGCTCCGCGCCGGTGGCGAGGTGCTCCCGGACTCCCCGGCCGATGTGCCCGAGGCGCTCGAGGTGGTCCAGGATGCTCTCGGTCGACTCCTCCACGGTCTCGAGGCCGCTGTCGACCACGACCTCGGGGTTGAGCGGCTCCTCGTAGGGGTCGCTGATCCCGGTGAAGTGGGGGATCTCGCCGGCGATGGCCTTGGCGTAGAGGCCCTTGACATCGCGCCGGGTGAGCTCCTCGATGGAGCAGCGGACGTAAACCTCCACGAAGTTGGGCGTCTTCTCCCGAATCTCGTCGCGGATCTCGCGGTACGGCGAGATCGCGGCCGTGATCGCCACCCCACCGCTCCGGGCCACCAGCCCGGCCACGTAGCCGATCCTGCGGATGTTGGTGTCCCGGTCCTCCTTTGAGAAGCCGAGGCCCTTGGAGAGATGGGTCCGGACCTCGTCACCGTCCAGCACCTCGACGTGCCGTCCCAACCGGTCGAGCTCCTGGACGAGGCGTCCCGCGATCGTCGACTTCCCCGCCCCGGACAGCCCGGTGAGCCAGATCACGAATCCCTTGGCCATCCTGTCCCCCTCAGCGGTCATCCGCCGGATCGGTTGCTGGTGATGGTTCCGCCGCGGGTCGGATCGCCCCGGACGGACGGTCCCGATGCGGAATGTCGTGGCTGGTGGCGCCGGCCCTCCGGCCCACCTCACCGGTCCGCGAGGATCGATGCAGGCATGACAGCGAAGGGAATGCCACTCCGCGCATCAGGTTACCCTCTCGACGGTGGTGGGGCCATCCCCAGATTGGGGGATTTCATTCGCCCACCTGGGGTGCGCAGGCACATCTCACGGGATGCGCGCCGGGGCGTGCGGTGGAGGCGCAGTTCCGAGCCGAGCAGAGGAGGGGATCCGGTGAGCCGCGCGGGTCGAACGGTCACGCCGAACCCGCGCGCGGCGAACTTCGCCCGTGAGAGAATCGTGGCTCGGTGAGCGACCAACTGCCATACACCACTTTCATCCTCGGTGC
>DNAU01000312.1 GCA_003491925.1 Chloroflexota bacterium | reverse complement strand
CGCCGCCCGGCCGGGGGCCGGCGGCCTTTCGCCCCTATAATCACCGGGCGCGCCGGCCGCGGGCGCGACTCCTGTGTGGTGGCCATAGCTCAGCTGGTTAGAGTGCCTGACTGTGGATCAGGAGGTCGAGGGTTCGAATCCCTCTGGCCACCCATCTCCGACCCGGCCCACTGGCCGCGCCCCTGAAGCACCTCGCGGAGCAGGGTCGGCCGGTCGGACATGATCCCGTCCACCGCGAGGTCGAGCAGCCGCTCCATGGTGGGACGGTCGTCGATGGTCCAGACGTGGACCTGCAGCCCGCCCCGGTGGGCCGACTGGACAAAGGCGCGGTCGACGACGCGCACCCCCCACTGGGCGGTCGGCACCTGGACACAGTCGGCGCCGAATGCGGGCATCCGTCCGGCCAGCGAGGTCAGCCGGGCGGCGATGATCGAGCTCCGGCCCATCGAGGTGCAGATCCGCCCGTGGCTCAGGCGCCGGAAGCGGCGCAGGCGGGCGTCCCGGAAGGAGCCGATGCAGATCCGGTCGGCGGCGCCCAGCCGGTCGATCAGCGCGGCCAGCGGGGCCACCACCCGCTCCTGCTTGGCGTCGATGTTGAACCTGGTCGACGGGAAGGCGAGCAGCACCTCCTCCAGGGTCGGCACGGTCAACCCCCTGCCCCGGAAGGGGTGGGTGCGCCCCCCGTCGATGCTGAAATTGTAGCCGGCGTCGGCCAGCCGGACCTCCGCCAGGGTGTGGTCGGAGACCTCGCCGTGGAGATCGGTCACCCGGTCGAGGGTCTCGTCGTGGAAGGCGAGCAGGACCCTGTCGCGGGTCATCTGAGTGTCGGTCTCGAGGTGGAGGTAGCCGAGCTCGACGGCCGCCGTGAACGACTCCATGGTGTTCTCGGGGCGCTCCAGGGAGCCGCCGCGGTGGGCAAAGGCGAGCGGGCCGTTGCTGGCGAGGTAGGGCCGGCGCGAGGCGATCATCGCGCGGAGAGTACGACAGGCCCGCGAGGACGGGGACGACCGGCCCATGTGCGAGGGGTGGGGGACCGGGTACCGTGGGACGCGCCGTGCATCTAACACCTCTGTTCCGCGTGCGCCCGACCGCGTCCGGCGTCCGGTCCGCTCGGGCCGGCGCCCCCACGGTGAGCGCCGGTGGCTGATCCGCGGGGGTTCCTCACCCGGGGACGTCAGGGCCCCGGACGCCGTCCGGTGGAGGAGAGGGTGCATGACTGGCACGAGGTGTACGAGCCCGCCTCCTGCCAGGCGACCGCCGAGCAGGCGGCCCGCTGCATGAGCTGCGGGACCCCCTTCTGCCACAGCGGCTGCCCGATGGGCAACCTCATCCCCGAGTGGAACGACCTCGTCCAGCGCGAGCGCTGGCAGGAGGCCTCCGACCGCCTCCACGCCACCAACAACTTCCCCGAGATCACCGGCCGGGTCTGCCCCGCCATCTGCGAGGCGTCCTGCGTGCTCTCCATCAACGACCAGCCGGTGACCGTGGCCCCCATCGAGAAGGTGGTGGCCGAGATCGCCTGGACCGAGGGATGGGTGGTGCCCCGGCCCGCCGCCGTGAAGACGGGCAGGCGGGTGGCCGTGGTGGGGTCGGGCCCCGCCGGGCTGGCCGCCTCTCAGCAGCTCGCCCGGGCCGGCCACCATGTGGTCGTCTACGAGCGCGCCGACCGGCTCGGCGGCCTGCTCCGCTACGGGATCCCCGAGTTCAAGCTCGAGAAGTGGGTGCTGGAGCGCCGCCTCGACCAGATGCGCGCCGAGGGGATCTCCTTCGAGACCGGCATCGACGTGGGCACCGACCTCAGCGCCCCCGACCTGCTCGCCGGCGTCGACGCCCTGCTGCTGGCCGGCGGGGCGACGCTGGCCCGCGACCTCGCCATCCCCGGCCGGGAGCTGGCCAGGATCCACCAGGCGATGGAATACCTTACCCTCGCCAACCGGGTGCAGGAGGGCGACCTCGACGTGCCATCGATCAGCGCCCGGGGCCGGCACGTGGTGGTGATCGGCGGTGGCGACACCGGGGCCGACTGCCTGGGCACGGCCCTCCGCCAGGGCGCGGCCAGCGTGCACCAGCTCGAGATCATGCCCCGGCCGCCCGACCACCGCGACCCCAGCACCCCCTGGCCGGTGTGGCCGCTGCAGCTGCGCACGTCGGCGGCCCACGAGGAGGGAGGCGACCGCCTCTGGTCGGTCTCCACCCAGCGCTTCGTCGGCGACGGGCGCGGGCACGTCGCCGGCGTGGTGATGGCCGAGGTGGCCGTGAGCACCGAGGGTGGGCGTCCGTCCTTCCCGGTGGTGGCCGGGACCGAGACCGATCTCGACTGCGACCTGGTCCTGCTCGCCCTCGGCTTCGCCGGACCGGAGCGGTCTCCGATGCTCGCCCAGCTCGGCGTCGACCTCGACAACCGCGGCACCGTCGCACGTGACGAGCGGTGGGGCACCGGCCGCGAGGGGGTCTTCGTCTGCGGGGACATGAGCCGCGGGCAGAGCCTGGTGGCCTGGGCCATCGCTGAGGGGCGCAGCGCCGCCGCCGCGGTGGACCGCTGGCTGATGGGGGAGACCGTGCTGCGCACCGCCATCCCCGCCGCCCTGGGCCGCTGACCGCACCATCGGCGAGAGGAGGATGGGTAAGCCCTCGGGCTGACGGTCGGATCGGACCCGCCCAAGCGGTCGGATCAGCCCTCGGGTTGAGGGGTCGGGTCAGCCCTCTGCCGCCCTCAGGGCGGAGCGGCGAGGAACCGGTCGCAGGCCGCCGCCGCCCTCCGCCCCTCGGCGATCGCCCAGACGATGAGCGAGGCTCCGCGGGTGGCGTCGCCGCCCGCGAAGACGCCGGGCGCGGCACAGAAGTCCTGGTCGACGGCGATCGCCCCCGACTCGGTGAGGCTCCCGCCGAGACCCTCGATCAGCGGCTGGCAGGCCACCCCGTCGAAACCGATGGCGAGCAGGACCAGGTCGGCGGGCATCATCCGCTCGGTCCCCGGCTGAGCGCTGAACTCCCGGCCCGCGCCCTCCCGGCGCACCTCGCAGTCCACGGTCTCGATGGCCTCGACGGCATCGGTGCCGTGGAAGCCGGTCACCATCACGCCGAAGTGGTGCCGGCCTCCCTCCTCATGGGCCGGGTAGGTCTGGAGCACCAATGGCCACTCTGGCCACGGATTGCCCGCCGGGCGGGTCCGGGGCGGCTCGGGGTAGACGGAGAGCACCTCGACCGAGGCGCAGCCCTCGCGGTGGGCGTTGCCCAGGCAGTCGGCGGCGGTGTCGCCCCCGCCGATGATCACCACCCGGCGGCCTGCGGCCGAGATGGCCCGCGCCCGCGGGACGGTCTCCCCGGCGACCCGCCGGTTCTGCTGGACCAGGTAGTCCATGGCCATGTGCACGCCGGGCAGGTGCCGTCCGGGCAGCTCGACGTCGCGTCCCCGCTCGGCGCCGACGCAGAGGACGACCGCGTCGAAGCGGCGGCGCAGGTCGTCGGGACCGAGGCTGCGGCCCACGTCGTAGTTGCACTCGAAGACGATGCCCTCGGCCTCGAGCAGGGCCAGCCGCCGGTCGAGGCGGTGCTTCTCCATCTTGAAGTCGGGGATCCCGTAGCGGAGCAGGCCACCCACCCGGTCCGCCCTCTCGTAGACGGTGACCCGGTGCCCGGCCCGGTTGAGCTGTTGGGCGGCGGCCAGCCCCGCCGGCCCGGAGCCGATCACGGCCACCCGCTTGCCGGTGCGGAAGCCGGGAGGTTGGGGCCGGACCATCCCGGCCTCGAAGGCGCGGTCGATGATCGCCAGCTCGATGTCCTTGATGGTCACCGGGTCGGTGTTGATGGCCAGCACGCAGGCGGGTTCGCAGGGGGCGGGGCAGAGGGTCCCGGTGAACTCCGGGAAGTTGTTGGTGAGGTGCAGCCGGGTGATCGCCCGCTCCCAGTCCCCGTCGTGGACCAGGTCGTTCCACTCCGGGATCAGGTTGCCCAGCGGGCAGCCCTGGTGACAGAAGGGGACCGCGCAATCCATGCAGCGCGCCGCCTGGGTTCGCAGGGTCTCGATCGGGTGGGGGACGTAGACCTCGCGGTAGTCGCTCAACCGGAGCTCGACCGGCCGCTTGTGGCGCGGCTCGCGAGGGTGCTCGAGGAAACCGGTGCGGGTCATGGGTGCTCGGACTTTCCCCGGGTGAGCCCGGGAGGCGCGGTGACTGGTCTCACGCGGGCACGTCCAGCCGCTGCTTGAGGCTGAGCACCCGGCGCAGCTCGTTGGGCATGACCTTGACGAAACTGGCGAGGGTCGCCGTCCAGTCGTCGAGCATGCGGGCGGCCAGCAGGCTGCCGGTGTACTCGTGGTGACGCCCGATCAGCTCATGGAGGAATTGGGCGTCACACTCGTCGAGCTCCTCCAGCCCCACCATGGCCAGGTTGAAGCGCTCGTGGAGCCGGCCGTCCCGGTCGACGACGTAGGCGATGCCACCGCTCATGCCCGCGGCCAGGTTGCGCCCGGTGCGACCGAGGATGACCACCCGGCCGCCGGTCATGTATTCGCACGCGTGGTCGCCCACCCCCTCGACCACCGCCACCGCCCCGCTGTTGCGGACCGCGAAGCGCTCGCCCGCCACCCCGTTGACGAAGAGCTCGCCCGAGGTGGCCCCGTAGAGGGCGACGTTGCCGGCCACCACGTTCTCCTCGGCGGTCCGGGGGGTGCCCTGCGGTGAGGAGATGATCAGCCGGCCCCCGGAGAGCCCCTTGCCGACGTAGTCGTTGGCCTCGCCGCGCAGGCTGAGGGTGATCCCGGGGGCGAGCCAGGCGCCGAAGGAGCCGCCGGCCGAGCCGTGGAGGTCGATCCGGATGGTGTCGTCGGGCAGGCCGTGCTCGCCGTAACGGCGGGCCACCGCGCCGCTCAGCATCCCGCCGACGGTCCGGTCGACGTTGCGCACCCGGAGCTTGAGACGCACCGGGTCACCCCGCTCCAGCGCGGGCGTGGCCAGCTCGATGAGCCGCTGGTCGAGGACGTCCTCGAGGTGGTGCTGCTGCGAGCGGCTGTGATGGGTCTCCTGGGCCGCGGCCTCCTCACGATGGAGCAGGGCCGCCAGGTCGAGGTGGCGCGCCTTCCAGTGCTCGACCTCGCGAGCCTGGAGCAGGTCGCTGCGTCCCACCAGCTCCTCGAAGCGGCGGAACCCGAGTTCCGCCAGCCGCTCGCGCACGTCCTCGGCGACGAAGAGCATGAAGGCGATCACGTGCTCGGGGGTGCCTGCGAACCTCCGCCGCAGCTCCGGGTCCTGGGTGGCGATGCCGACCGGGCAGGTGTTGAGGTGGCAGACCCGCATCATCACGCAGCCCGAGGCGATCAGGGGAGCGGTGCTGAAGCCGAACTCGTCGGCGCCCAGCATGGCCCCGACCACGACGTCGCGCCCGGTCTTGAGCTGACCGTCGACCTGGAGCACGACCCGGCTGCGCAGGCCCTGGGCCACCATCACCTGCTGGGTCTCGGCGAGCCCCAGCTCCCACGGGACGCCGGCGTGCTTGAGCGAGGAGAGGGGCGAGGCGCCGGTGCCGCCCTCGTAGCCGGCGATCACGATGTGGTCGGCGCGGGCCTTGGCGACCCCGGCCGCGACCGTGCCCACGCCCACCTCGGAGACCAGCTTGACGCTGATCCGGGCCTCCGGGTTGGCCATCTTGAGGTCGTGGACGAGCTGGGCCAGGTCCTCGATCGAATAGATGTCGTGATGCGGCGGCGGGGAGATCAGCCCCACCCCGGGGGTCGAGTAGCGGAGCCGGGCGATGACCTCGTCCACCTTGCCGCCGGGGAGCTGGCCGCCCTCGCCGGGCTTGGCCCCCTGGGCGATCTTGATCTGGAGCTCGTCGGCGTTGACCAGGTAGTTGATGGTGACCCCGAAGCGGCCGGAGGCCACCTGCTTGATGGCGCTGCGCCGGTTGTCGCCATTCGGGTCCACCAGGAAGCGCTCGGGGTCCTCGCCGCCCTCGCCGGTGTTGGACTTGGCGCCCAGCCGGTTCATGGCGATGGCGAGGGTCTCGTGCATCTCCTTGGAGATGGCCCCGTAGGACATCGCCCCGGTGACGAAGCGGCGGACGATCTCGGTGGCGGGCTCGACCTCGTCGATCGGCACCGGCTCCTGGTCAGCGTGGATCTCGAGCAGCCCGCGCAGGGTCTTGAGGGTCGCCCGCTCGTCGTCGACGGTCTCGGCGTAGGCGCGGTAGGTCTCCTCGCCGCCCTCGCGGACCGCGTGCTGGAGCAGGCTGATGGTGGTCGGGTTCCAGGCGTGGGCCTCCCCGTCGCGGCGCCACTGGTACTCGCCGCCCCCGGGCAGGCCCGGGGTGTCCACGCTGCGCTCGGGGAACGCCATCCGGTGGCGCATCAGGGTCTCCTCGGCGACGACCTCGAGGTCTACCCCGCCGATCCGCGACGCCGTGCCCGGGAAGTAGCGGTTGACCAGCTCGGGGGC
>DNAU01000343.1 GCA_003491925.1 Chloroflexota bacterium | reverse complement strand
GTCAAATCAATCACCGGGGCCCCGCCAAAGAAGATCGGTGAAGATGATTGGCGCATAGAGGATCCGGGGAGGAGTCGCTGGGCCTATCAACGCGACAGCGGCCAGTTCATCTTCAATGCGGTTGCTGACTTTCGCTACATGATAGTGGAGGCCCCGCCGGCGGTCTGTGTATGGGCGTGGCCAGATCGAAGTGACCTCTGTCTACAAGCCTATCTGGATACCTTTGCCTACGATCGGAAGGAGCCCCTCACCCTCGTGCTTCCCGACGTCCCCGACCTCCGCGACTTCGCGAGGCGGTATGTCCGCCAAGAGTCCATGACCAAGGTCGTTCGAGGAATGCTAGAGGACTATCTCTATCATTCTCCGGTAATGCTGCCGAACAAACGTGGCTTGGTGCTCGCATCTACCTTCGCGCCGACGCTCATTGTTCACCCCGACGGGCGGGAAGAAGACGGCGCCCTCATCGAAGGCGCCCTCGCCTATCTCGATGCCCATCACACGCTCAAACTCTCTGCATGGGACCTCCTTCAAGATGAGCTCCTTAGAGCAACCGCCGCCAGCGTACCCTTGCCGGTCAAGGTCTTCTCCCTTAAGCCGTCTGAGCGCGATGACATGCTGCGGTGGTATGCGGAGCTTCCCGAGTACGACGACCCAGCGGTTCTCTTCCAGCCCTACCGCCCGACCCTCTTGTCGAACTTGAAGCCATCGTGATCGACCAGCCGGTTCCTCCCGTCCTAGACCCGCGGCGGTGGTTCACCGCCGCTGAGGTGACCGCGGCCTGGCTTCGGCAAGACTGCAAGTGCGCCGAGTGCCAGCGCGAAGTGCCAAGAGACCTAGTCGAAGGGGATCACATCATTCCCTGGTCGGCGGGCGGCCCCACCACGATGGAGAACCTTCAGGCTCTGTGCATCGCCTGCAACCGGCGGAAGGGTATTCAAGAGGGTGTTATCGCCGAGGGCGTGGTCGCCTCGGTGGCCGTGGCCACCGCACCCCTCTGGGGGTGGCAGGAACGCGCCCTACCCGTGGTCATGGCCGCCACCCGTCCCGTCCTCATCGAAGCCTGCCCGGGAGCTGGAAAGACCCGCTTCGCCCTGGAGTGCGTAGCTCGGTTATTCGACCAGCACGTCGTCAACCGCGTTCTGATCGTCGTTCCCACCTCGAGGCTGGCAGACCAATGGGTGGAGGCCGGTTCGGGAATGGGCGGCTCTGCGGTCGTTCCGCTGGCCCCAGCTGGCTGGCGACCCACCCAGCCCCTCTTCCGTAGATGGGCCGGCGCTGCCTTCACCTACCACGCGCTCTTCGCCCAGACCACCATGATCGAGGCCCTGGCCGCTGAGCCTGGCTATAGAACCCTGGTGATCTTCGACGAGGTCCACCACGCCGGATCTGAACACGCTTGGGGCATTGCCGCCCAGCAGGCCTTCATGTCCGCGGCAACCCGAATCGTCAGCCTCTCGGGGACCGCCTTTCGCACGAAGGATCCGATCGTCTTCATCCAGACCCGGGACGGCAGGTCGGTTGCTGACTTTACCTACAACTACGGCGACGCCCTGCGGGACAAGGTTTGCCGACCGCTCCAGTTCGTGGCCATCGGCGGAACAGCCACCTTCAAGACCCCAGCTGGCCAGGTGGAAACCGTCACCTTCGAGGACGAACTGAACGAACAGGGGGAGTCCTACCGGCTGCGAACCGTCCTCTCGACCAAGGGCAACCACCTCCGGGAAACGCTCCGCACGGCTAACGACGAACTGATCCGCCTGCGAACTTCGACGGACCCCGATGCCGGCGGGCTGGTGGTCTGCATCGACTGCGACCACGCCGACGCCGTCGCCCGCATCCTCCAGGAGATAACCGGCACCCGCCCCACCGTGGCCTGCAGCCGCCTCAACGATCCTGACGATCCCTCTCCGCGGCCGGGTATCGAGGTCTTCGATAGAGGCACTTCGCCTTGGATCGTCTCCGTGAGGATGGTCAGCGAAGGCGTCGACATTCGCCGCCTCAGGGTCCTCGTCTACGCCACCAACATGGCGACCGAGCTTGGCTTCCGCCAGATCACCGGCCGGCTTGTTCGAACCGACCCGAAGAACACCGACTCCGACTATGGCCTGGTTATCCTGCCCGCCGAGCCCATCCTTCTCTCATTGGCCCAGCGCATTCTGGACGAGGTGCCGCTGGCCGAGCGCGGCCCATTGGTCATCCGGGACCCCGCGACGCGAACCACGAACATCTACGGCGGCCATGAGAAGGCGCAGTTCGTGCCCTTGGGCAGCACGGGTGAGCTAACCATGGTCACTGACACCGACGGTAGATCCGCGCCAGCCGAACTCGTCGCTGCCGCCAAACGGTATGTTGCGGCGACCGGGTCACCCGTCCCACCCTTCGAACTGGCCTTGGCCGCAGCCCATGATGAGCACCTCCGAAACAGACTCTTGGACTATTGAGCGGTCCGTCGGTTGCCAAGGCGCCCCGCCCCCAGCGTGAATCCTTCATGCTCGGTATACTCAATTAGCGTGGAAGTCGTGTTGCTCCAGCCTCGACCAGCTCAAGGTGTAGGCGACTCCGCAGCCGCTCTGTCAGCCCATGACTAACGTTCTTTGCTCGAACCTGAATTGCGCTCACATCCTCGCACCCGCCCGAGCCTGCTGTCAGCCATCGGTCTTGCCCGGCTTTCGGACAACAGACGGCCCTCGGGAAGCTGCCCCTACTCAGACCGGCTCCGCTTCCAGGGGTAGCTCGAGACAGCTGCCATGCACCGGTAGCCACCCTAGTGCAGCCAATGCTCGAACCGAGGTAGCCACCTTGGCGCGTTCAGCACCGATCAGATCTGGCGCAGCCGCTTCGTGAAGGGAACCCGGGGAACCCGCCCCGCCTTCCGCCACGCACTCGGTGACGAGAACATCGACCCCCTGCCATCGGTCGGCGGCCGTTTCCGTCTCAACACCGACGTCGTC
>DNAU01000132.1:2874-11088 GCA_003491925.1 Chloroflexota bacterium | reverse complement strand
GGTGGTGGCCCAGTTCCCCCGCACGGTGGCGGGGACGGCCGCGCGCCCGGCGAGCTCGACATGCGAGGTCACCAACCAGTCGCGGATCCGGGCGGCCAGGCCGGGGACGTTCATCACCGAGATGTGCCCCTGCGGGTAGCTCCACAGGTCGGCGCCCCAGGCCTCGGCCAGCTCCGCCATCGGGGCGTCGCCCACCACGCGATCGAGGGTGGGGCGGACGATCGCGATCCGCTCGCCGGGCGTTGCCGGGGGGCGGAAGGTCCGCGCCACGATCGGGGCGAAGGCCGCACCGACCACCTGGCGGGCCGCTTCGCGGTCCGGCCCCCACGCCCCTCCCCCGTCCCCGTCCAGCCCCAGGACCCGCCGGGTCCTGCGCGGGAGGTGGTCGAGGATCGTCGCGGCGGGGTCGCAGAACGGGGCGAGCGCGACCACCGCGTCGAGCTCCAGGTGGGCCGCGAGCAGCACGGCGATCAGTCCGCCCAGGGAGGTGCCGCAGACCTCCACCCGGTCGCTGACCTCGCGCCGCGCCCAGGCGAGCACCGCCGCGCAGTCCTCCACCGACTGGCGGACGATCTCGCGCGTCCAGGCGAGGTCCGTCTGGATGAACCCCTCTCCGCTCCTGCGGCCGGGCGTGTGGCGGCGCAGGTGCAGGGGCAGATCGATCCGGGCCGCCTGGGCGCCGTCCGTGACGAGGGCGCGGCAGCGCCGCTCCTCGTACCAGGGGCCCGGCGCGAGGAGACCGTGGACGACGAGGACGAAGGGGAGGTCGCGCCGTCCGGGCCGGAGGAGTGCGGTGGCCACCAGGTGCCGGCTGCCCGGGCCGCCGCCGGGCCCCTGGCTGGGGCCGGTGAGGGTGCGCACCTCCACCCCGCCGCGGCGCCGGTGCTGCACGGGCCCGGCCGTGATCGGCGCAGGGTCATGAACGCGGCTCGCCGTCCAGAACTCCAGGGGGTCGGCGGGCGTCCAGCTCTCGGGCGCTGGCAGCTCGACCGGGAGACGGGCGAGCTGCCAGCGCACCCCTGCGTCCATCGCCCGGGCGACCAGCGCGCTGACCCGATCGAGCACGTCCATCCCTCGCGGAGGAGAGGTTCTCTTCGTCGCGAAGAGGTTCTCTGCCCTTTCAGGGTACCCCCGGCCGCGCGCTCCGCACGTCACGCGGACGAGCTGCCGGCGCGTAGTAGAGGTGTGGTGACGAGCGCGGGGACGACGACGGGTGCCGGGACGCCACGCGGCGCCCAACGGCTGGGCCGGCGCCTGCGCTGCTGGCCACCGGGATGAGGGCCATCGGCCGCCGTCTCCGCATCGGCCGGGCCGCCTCCGGTCTCGGGATCGCCCTGGTAGTCGGCGCGGTGGTGGCGGCCACGCTCGCCGTCGGCCTCCACGAACGGGGGCACCCGACATCGTCCGCCACCGCCGGCCCCTCGGCGAGGGCGACGCCGGCGGGCCCGTCGGAGACATCGCCGACCGGGTGGACGGCGGAACCGTCCTCTGTGTCCTCCGCGCCGGTGGTGACGCCGAGTGCCACGCCCGTCGCCATCCCGCTCTCGGCCAGCTCCTGCCGGGGGCCCCTCACCTTCGTCAACCGGCTGGACGGCTGGCTGACCGTGCCGACCGGAGCCACCACCAGCGAGATCCTCTCGACCGACAACGGCGGCGCCAGCTGGGACGTTGAGCTCTCGGCACCCTTCTGGGTCGGCGAGCTCGACTTCGTGAGCGTCGATGACGGGTGGGCGCTGGCCGGTCCTTCGATGGCGGCCGTCCCGCAGAGCGGCGGATTGCTCCGCACCGCCGACGGGGGCACGACCTGGACTGCGGCGGGCGAGCCCGGACAGGCGCTGGTCTGCGTCGACTTCACCAGCGCGTCGAGCGGCTGGGCCCTGACCGAGGCGGGCGGTCTGGCCGCCACCAGCGACGGAGGGACGACATGGACCGCGGCCTCGGTCGGCCCCGGCCTCTCGGTCGTCTCGGTGTGCTTCGGGAACGCCGGCCAGGGGTGGGCCGTCGCCGGCACCACCTTCGGCGCGCCCCTGAGCATCTACGGGACGGCGGACGGTGGTGCGAGCTGGGGACTCGAGTACTCGGCGTCCTGGCTCGGGAGCCTCGATCCCGAATCGTCGGCCATCGCCTGCAGCGGCGCCACGGCGTGGGTGAGGGTCCCCCTCGGCGCCGGCGCCGGGAACCTCTACACCGAGTACGTGCGGACCTCGGACGGAGGGGCGGAGTGGACGCCATCCCCCTCACCGGCACCCATGGGGGTGGACTTCGACGGCATGGACGGGCCCGTCCAGATCGTCGACGCCCGCACCGTCGTCCTGGCCGGCGGGAGCGATGTGGGGCCGCCCGTCTTCGAGACGGTCGTCAACGGGGTCACCTCATTTCCGGTGCAGCTCCCGGTGCCGTCGGGGATCCCCTATGCGGGCGACGGTGACGCCGCGGCGGTGGGGCTCTCATTCGTCGGCCCACTGCAAGGGTGGGTCCTGGTCTCAGGCCCGCTGGCATCGCCCACCACCAGCGCCGCACATGTCTCGCCCGCGGGCCAGGCGATCCTCACCGGCGGCTACGGCGGGTTCATCGACGCCGTCTGCGCCACGGCCGATGGCGGCGCGACCTGGAGCCTCCAGGCCAGCTACACATACACCACCCCGGCGTCCGACAGCGCCGGCGTCGCTGCACCCGGCTCGAGCACCCCCTAACTCTCCTGGCACATCACGGGGACCCGGGAGGTCACCCCGGTCCTGACGGTGACCGGCCCCGCGGCGTCGCAATCGACCGCTCCGCTCTCGTATAGCGGGCTCCTCCCGGTGACCGTGTACACGCCCGCCGGCACCCGGCGCGTGAAGGCCCCGTCGCTCCCCACCCGAACCGTGTACGAGTCCCCCGCGGCTCCTCGGACCGTGACCGTCCCCTCCAGCAGCCTCTCCGCCGGAAGCGCCGAGGGCACCAACGGGCCACCCACCGCCTCCAACGATCCGGTCACCCTCCCCACCGGCACCGGGAGACCGGGGAGGCCACAGCCGACCTCGTTCAGGGCGACGAGCAGGGGGGCGACGGCGACGTGCTTCCCATGCACGACCCTGAGACACCGGGGGCGGGGTGGGAGTTCCCCAGCGCTCTCGACCGTCGGCTCAACCTCGACGCGGCGCCGCCAATCCCGGCTCGCGGCTGCTGGCTCACCCCTCCGTTTCACCGCGGCCGTACCGGGCCCGGGGATCGAACCCGGACGGGGCCTCGCCCCCGCGGTGTTTAGGACCGCTGCGTCTACCGATTCCGCCAACCCGGCGCAGGCTTCCCAGTCTAGCCCCAGGTCCTATACTGCGGACGGATGTTCGCCAGGTGGGCCTCGGAGGCCAGCTACCGACGCAGCCAGCGGGCCACCGGCGTACCGGTCCGCCCCACGCCGATCGCGCGGGGACTCACCCTGCGGGTGCTGGACGCGGGTGACGACGCCGCCGAACGCCAGCGGGTCGCCCAGCACCTGGTCGACGAGCTGAGCCGGGAGGCGGGCCTCCCTCCCTGCCAGGTGGTGGTCCCCGACCGGCCGCAGGTCCACCGCCACGACGGCCGCCGCCTGCAGTCCAAGACCTACGGCTACTACACCTACCGGGTCGACGCGCAGGGCGGCGTGGCCTGGGCGCGCATCCGCATCTACCATCGCACCGCCATCCAGCAGCGGGTGATCTCGTCCAAGGTCTTCCTCAACACCCTGCTCCACGAATGGCTCCACCACTACGACTTCCACGGCCTGCGGCTGCCGCGCTCGTATCACACCGCGGGCTTCTTCGCCCGGCTCCGGGGGCTGGCGGATGCATTGGAGGTGGGGTTTGTCATGCCACCCGATCCCGACGTGAGCCCGGCGCGACCGAGCGAAGGGCCCGAGCCGGTCGGATAGCCAGTCCGGTGCGGTGGCTGGCCGATGTCGGACGGGATCGCCTCATCCTCCCGCGACGGGCGGCACGCGTCGAGGAGGTGGCCCAGTGCAGCCGTGGGCCTTCAACCACCGTGGGCGTCCCCAGCCTCCACCCGGCTCGGCCGCGCCCAGCGGGCGGACCCTAGCCCACCCAGATCGTCTTGATGTTGACGAACTCGCGAATGCCGAAGGCGTGCAGCTCGCGGCCGTAGCCGCTGCGCTTCACCCCACCGAATGGAAGGCGGGGGTCCGAGTGGGTCATCCCGTTCACGAAGACGCCTCCGGTCTCCAGGCTGCGGGCAAACCGGACTCCGCGCTCCACGTCCGTGGTCCAGACGTTGCCCCCCAGGCCGAAGGCGGAGTGGTTGGCGAGGTCGCGTGCCTGGTCCTCGCCGGCGACTCGTGTCACCGACGCCAACGGTCCGAAGGTCTCCTCGTCGAAGGCGGGCATCCCCGGAGCGCAGCCGGCCAGCACAGTGGGCTCGAAGAACCAGCCCTTGCGGTCAAGACGCCGCCCACCGGTGAGCAGGCGGGCCCCCGCGTCCAGCGATTGCTGGAGCTGGCGCTCCAGATCCTGGCGGAGGTCGTCGCGGGCCAGCGGGCCCATCTGGGTCGCGGGCTCCGTGGGATCACCCACCCGAAGTCGCCGGGCCTCGGCGACGAAGGCCTCCTCGAAGCTGTCGGCGACCTTCTCCACCACGATGAAACGCTTGGCGGCGATGCAGCTCTGCCCGCAGTTCTGGAAACGCGCCCTGACCCCGACCCTCGCGGCGGCCTCGAGGTCGGCGTCCTCCAGGACCACGAAGGCGTCCGACCCGCCCAGCTCCAGCACCGACTTCTTGAGGCAGCGACCGGCCACGGTGGCGGCCTGAGAGCCGGTGTCGTCACTGCCGGTGAGGGTGATGGCGGCGACCCGCGGGTCTTCGATCACCGGGGCCACCCGGCGTCCCGGGACCACCAGGGTGCGAAAGACCGAGTCCGGGAAGCCGGCCTCGCGGAAGACGGATTCGATGGCCAGGGCGCAGCCGGTGGTGTTGCTGGCGTGCTTGAGCACACCGGTGTTCCCGGCCATCAGGGCGGGCGCGGCGAAGCGCGTCACCTGCCAGAAGGGGAAGTTCCAGGGCATGATCGCGAGCACGGTGCCCAGCGGCTCGAAGACCACGAAGCTGCGGGATCCGTCCGCGGGTGCATCCTGGTCGGCCAGGTACTCCTCAGCGTGGTCGGCGAAGTGGTCGAACGTGTTGGCGCACTTCTCGACCTCGGCACGGGCCTCGGTGACCGCCTTGCCCATCTCGGCGGTGATCAGGCCGGTCAGCTCGTCGATACGGCGGCGGAGCACCGCGGCGGCGGCGTGCATGAGCTCGGCGCGGTGCCGGATGGGCACCCCGCGCCAGGCGGGGGAGCTGCCCCGGACCGAGTCCAGCACGGCGCCGACCTCGGCTTCCGACATCACCGGATAGCGGTGGAGCTCGGCCTCGGTGGCGGGGTTGACGGTGACGATCTCGTTGACGGTGATGGCCATCAGGATCTCCTAGCCGCCCGGACGGGGCGGGGATCGCCGCACCAGGCGGGCGGAGCGGTCGAGAGCATCACGGGCAGGGGGTCACGACGGGATCGCTGGAGGAGCGGCCACGTCCGGCAGCCCCGATTCTGGCACCAGGGTGGGCGTCGATCGGTTGAGCACCTTGCCCTGGAAGAAGGGCGGGCGGGCGAGCGACCACGTCACCATGATGACGAGACCGACCACCGTCGAGACCAGGGCGATCAGGAAGACGCCGCCGATCACCCAGCGCGGCCCGAAGGGCAGGGTCCAGGAGGTGTAGCTGACCCCGCTCGCGAAGTTGAAATCGGACCCGATGCTCCACACCAGGGCGAAGTACAGCATCAGGCCGCCGAGCAACGGGATGAGGCCGCGCATCAAGAAGTTGCGCACGCTGCTGAACAGCGTCTTGCGGTAGTACCAGGCGCAGGTGAAGCCGGTGAGCCCGTAATAGAAGGCGATCCAGACCCCGATGGCGGTGACCGCGTCGGCGATCACCAACCCCTTGGACATGTAGTTCATCACGACGTACACCACGGCAGAAACACCCCCCATCACCAGCGTCGAGACGCTGGGGGTGAAGTAGCGCGGGTGCATGCGGGCGAAGGAGTCGGGAAGTGCCTTGTAGACCGCCATGGAGAGCATGGTCCGGGCGGTGGGCAAGATGGTGGTCTGGGCCGAGGCGGCCGCCGACGAGAGCACCATCAGGAGGAGCAGGTGAAAGCAGAGCTGGCCGAACCACGAGGTGCCGAAGACCGTGGTGCCCAGCACTGAGATGACGTCACCCACGTTGTTGGGGTTGGCCAGCCCCGTACCGGTGGTCCCGACCCCGGCGAAAGACTGGGCGCCCAGGGTGACAACGAAGTACATCACGAGCAGAAGGACGGTGGAGATGATCGCCGCTCGCCCCGGGTTGCGGGTTCGGTCGGCGGTCTCCTCATTGATCGACACCGAGGTGTCCCAGCCCCAGTAGATGAAGAGCATGAGCAGGAGCCCGCTGACCAGGGTCGAGAAAGGTACCGCACCTGGGTTGAACCAGCTGATGTTGGGCGCCACGTGGCCGGGAGGGGCGTTGCCGGTGAGCACCCGGATCAGCGCCACCAGACCGAACACCATCAGCATGACCACCTCGATGGAGAGCAGCACCCGCTGGATTCGCGCCGAGACCTCGATGCCCCGGTAGCAGACCCAGGTCATCACGGCGAGGAAGGCCAGGCCGAGGAGCAGGACCCAGCCACCGGTGGCGTCGTTGGCGATGCTGTCGGCGTTGAACAGGTGGAACGTGTACACCGACGCCACCTGTGACAGGCTGGCCATGACCAGGATGTCCGAAGCCAGGATCCCCCAGCCTCCCAGCCAGCCGGTCCTGGGACCGAAGGCCCGGGTGGCCCAGGTGAAGGTGGTGCCGCAGTCGGGATCGGCCTTGTTCAGCTCGCTGTAGCCGATCGAGACGAAGAGCATGGGCACGAAGGCGATCAGCACCACCAGCGGCGAGATCAGACCGCAGAAGGCGGCGATGGCACCCAGGGTGGCCGCAAGGCTGTAGGCCGGGGCCGTGGATGCGACCCCGATGACGATGCTGGAGACCAGCGAGAGGGCGCCGGACTTCAGACCCTTGTCGACCTGGGTCTCGGTGATGACAGCCGCCGTCATGAGAGTCTCCTTACGCTTCAGTGCACCGCCGACTCTGACTGGCAAAGGGCTCTCATGACGCCGTCACCGCTCTCTCCAGGATCCCCAGCCCCTCGTCGAGCAGCCCGTCCGAGATGACCAACGGAGGGAGGAGGCGGATCACGTTGCCGTAGGTCCCGGCGCCGAGGACCATCAGCCCGTCCTGGTGGCACCGGCGCAGGACCCGGCCGGTGGTCTCGCGATCTGGGGCGATGCCGTCCCCGCCCACGAACTCGATCCCCACCATCGCCCCCCTGCCGCGCACGTTGCCGATCGCCGGGGCGCCGGCGGAGAGCCGGCGGAGCCGGCGCAGCATGGTCTCGCCGATGGCGCGGGCTCGGGCCAGCAGTCCCTTCGACTCGATGGTGCGGATCGCCGCCAGAGCGGCGGCGCAGGCCACCGGGTTGCCGCCGAAGGTCCCGCCCAGGCCGCCGCTGTGCACCGCGTTCATGATCTCGGCGCGGCCAGTGATGCCGCCGATGGGCAGCCCGCCCCCCAGGCTCTTGGCGGTGGTGATCAGGTCGGGCACCACCCCCTCGTGCTCGCACGCGAACCAGGCGCCGGTGCGCCCGAACCCGGTCTGCACCTCATCCGCGATGAGCAGGATGCCCTGCTCCCGGCACCAGTCGGCGAGGCCGGCGAGCCACCCCGGCTCGGGCACCACCACACCCCCCTCACCGGCGATCGGCTCGACCAGCACGGCGGCGATGCTCTCCGCCCCGACCGTGGTCTCCAGCATGGTGATGGTGTCGCCGAGCCGGCCGGTCTCGCGGAAGGGATCAGAGTACGGAGCGCGGTGGATCTCGGGGACGAAGGGACCGAACCCCTGCTTATAGGGATGGACCTTGCCGGTGAGGGTCAGTGCCAGCAGGGTGCGGCCGTGGAAGCCATGGTCGAAGGCGACGATGCCGGGCCGGCCGGTGGCGTAGCGGGCGACCTTGACCGCGTTCTCCACCGCCTCGGCCCCCGAGTTGACCAGGAAGGAGCGCTTCTCGTGACTCCCCGGGGTCAGCTCGTTGAGCCGCTCACAGACCTCGACGTAGCTCGCGTACGGGGTCACCTGGAAGCAGGTGTGGGTGAAGAGCGCCGCCTGCTC
>DNAU01000132.1:2288-2682 GCA_003491925.1 Chloroflexota bacterium | reverse complement strand
ACGAACACCGGCAGGGTGGTGCCGACCCCGCTGGGGACGGCGCGCTGGCGGCGCGCCATCAGCTCCAGCGACCGCGGGCCGGGGATCTCGGTGACCAGGTGGCGGGTCGGCGAGAGGCGATCGGGAATGGCTGTCATGACCCTACCTCAGCTCAGAAGTCGAGCGCCGTCATCACGTGCTTGACCCGGGTGTAGTCCTCGAATCCGTACACGGCCAGATCCTTGCCGTAGCCGGAGTGCCGGAACCCGCCATGGGGCATCTCGGCCACCAGTGGGATGTGGGTGTTGATCCACACGCAGCCGAAGTCCAGCCGCTTGGCCATGCGCATCGCCCGGCCGTGGTCCCGAGTCCACACCGACGAGGCCAATCCGTACTCCACCCCGTTGGCCCAGGC
>DNAU01000132.1:0-2156 GCA_003491925.1 Chloroflexota bacterium | reverse complement strand
CTGCTCCACCCCGGTGACCACGGTGGGTTCGTAGAAGAAGCCCCGGTCTCCGATCCGGTGGCCGCCGTGGCGCACCTCGGCATGGGCGGGGAGCCGGTCGACGTAACCGGTCACGACCTTGAGCTGGCTCTCGCTGTTGAGGGGACCGAAGTCCACATTGGGCAGGTCGGGCGCGCCCACCACCTGCGCCTTCGCCCGCTCCGTGAGCGCCTCCACGAAGTCGCCGTAGACGCGCGGGCCGGCGATGACCCGGGTCGCCGCCGTGCAGTCCTGGCCGGCGTTGAAGAAGCCGGCCATGGCGATGCCCGCGGCCGCCTTCTCGACATCCACGTCGTCGAAGACGACCACCGGAGCCTTGCCCCCCAGCTCCAGGTGCACCCGCTTGATATCGGCGGCAGCGGTGAGGGCGACCTCGCGCCCGGCACGCACGCTGCCGGTGATGGAGACCATCCGGGGGATGGGATGGCCGATCAGGGCGCTGCCCATGTCGCGGTTGCTGCCGCAGACCACGTTGAATACCCCGGCCGGGAGGAATTCGGCAGCAATCTCTGCCATCAGCAGGCTGGTCAGCGGAGTGGTGTGGGCCGGCTTGAGGACCACCGTGTTGCCGGCCGCGATGGCGGGGGCGAACTTCCAGACCGCCATCATCATCGGGTAGTTCCAGGGGGTCACCTGAGCGCAGACCCCGACCGGCTCGCGGCGCACGAAGGACGTGTAGCCGTGCATGTACTCAGCGGCGGCGCGACCCTCGAGAAGCCGGCAGGCGCCGGCGAAGAAGCGGATCTGGTCGAGGACGGGGGGCAGCTCCTCGGACGCGGTCAGCGCTCGCGGCTTGCCGGTGTTCCGGCACTCCAGGTCGACGATCTCGTCGCCCCGCCTCTCCATGGCGTCGGCGAGGCGGAGCAGAGCCAGGCTCCGCTCTGACGGCGTGGTCTCACGCCAAACCTCGAACGCCTTCTCCGCCACCCGGCAGGCGTGGTCGACATCCTCCGGCTTCGAGAGCGGCACTGCGGTGAACGCCTCTCCATTGACCGGGTCGATCAGATGACTAAAGGCACCGTCCTTGGGGTCGATGTACTCACCGCCAACGAAGTTCCCCCACCTGTCGCGTGTGACGCTCACGACCGCCTCCCCAGCTACCCGCGCCTCCTGCCGGGCACGCCCACCCGGTGCTGTTTGGCGGCCAGTATAATCGCCGCCCTGGAGGGTTTTCTGCCATGCGCGTACTGCTTGTCGGAGCTGGTGGAGTCGGAACCGCGATCGCGCGCACGGCGGCACGCTGGAACCTCTTCGAGAGGGTGGCGATCGCCGACTACGACGTGGCGCGGGCTCAACGTGCCGCTGCGGCCGGGGAGCGTTTCCACGCCGTGCATCTCGACGCCGGGGACGAGAAGGCGGTATCGCAACTGCTGGAGGCGGAGAGGTGCGACGTGCTGGTGAACGCCGTCGACCCACGATTCGTCATGCCCCTCTTCCGGGCGGCCCTGGCCTCCCGGGTCACCTACCTGGACATGGCGATGTCGCTCTCCCACCCCCATCCGGACGACCCCTACACGAAGCCCGGCGTGAAGCTCGGCGACGAGCAGTTCGCCCTCGCCCCGGAATGGGAGAGCAAGGGGCTGCTGGCCCTGGTGGGGATGGGGGTGGAGCCCGGCTTGGCCGACGTCTTCTCCCGCTACGCCTCGGATCGGCTCTTCTCTACCATCGACGAGGTCGGGGTGCGGGACGGCGCCAACCTGGTCGTCGAGGGCTACGAGTTCGCGCCCACGTTCTCGATCTGGACGACCATCGAGGAATGTCTCAACCCTCCCATAATCTTCGAACGCGGCAAAGGGTGGTTCACCACTCCGCCCTTCAGTGAGCCCGAGGTGTTCACCTTCCCCGCAGGGATCGGCGCGGTCGAGTGCGTCAACGTCGAGCATGAGGAGGTGCTCCTCGTGCCGCGCTGGATCGACTGCGGCCGGGTCACCTTCAAGTACGGGCTGGGCGACGAGTTCATCGGCGTCCTCCAGACCCTCCACAAGCTGGGGCTTGACTCGACGGTACCGGTGGGCGTCGGCGACGCCCGGGTGTCGCCGCGTGACCTGGTGGCCGCCTGCCTGCCCGATCCGGCCGAGCTCGGCGGCCGCATGTCCGGGCTGACCTGCGCCGGCACC
>DNAU01000062.1:4593-4937 GCA_003491925.1 Chloroflexota bacterium | reverse complement strand
TGGAGCTTCTCCTTGTCCCAGTCGGAGGTCGACTTCTCGATCTCCGCCTTGATCTGCTCGATGCGTCCCTTGATGGCGTCCTGGCCGCCCGCACCCTCGACGATGGTGGTGTCGTCCTTGGTGATGGTCACCCGCCGGGCGCGACCGAGCTGGTTGAGCGTCGCGGAGTCCAGCTTGATGCCGATCTCCTCGCTCACCACGGTGCCGTCGGTGAGGATGGCGATGTCCTGAAGCATCGCCTTGCGCCGGTCGCCGAAGCCGGGGGCCTTCACGGCCACGGCGTTGAAGGTGCCGCGCAGCTTGTTGACGATGACCGTCGCCAGCGCCTCGCCCTCGACGTCCTC
>DNAU01000062.1:4036-4531 GCA_003491925.1 Chloroflexota bacterium | reverse complement strand
GGCGATGATCAGCAGCGGCTTGCTCATCTGGACGACCTTCTCGAGGATGGGCAGGAGGTCGGCGACCGCCGAGATCTTGCGGTCGGTGATGAGGATGTAGGGCTCCTCGAGCACCGCCTCCATGCGCTGGGCGTTGGTGACCATGTAGGCCGAGATGTAGCCCTTGTCGAACTGCATCCCCTCGACCAGCTCCAGCTCGGTCTCCAAGCCCTTGGACTCCTCGACCGTGATGACCCCGTCCTTGCCCACCTTCTCCATGGCATTGGCCACGGTCTCGCCGACCGCCGGGTCGGCTGCGGAGATGGAGGCCACCTGGGCGATCTTCTCCCGCTCGGTGACGGGCAGCGACTGCGCCTTGATGGCCTCGACCACGGCGGCCACGCCCTTGTCGATGCCCCGCTTGAGGAGGATCGGGTTGGCGCCGGTGCCGACCTGGCGGAGGCCGGCCTCGATGAGGGCCTGGGCGAGCACGGTGGCGGTGGTGGTGCCATCGCC
>DNAU01000062.1:0-3989 GCA_003491925.1 Chloroflexota bacterium | reverse complement strand
TGGTGCCATCGCCGGCGATGTCGTTGGTCTTGGAGGCGACCTCCTTGACCAGCTGGGCACCCATGTTCTCGAACGGCTGCTCGAGCTCGATCTCCTTGGCGATGGTCACGCCGTCGTTAGTGATCGTCGGGGAGCCGAACTTCTTGTCGAGGACGACGTTGCGGCCCTTGGGACCGAGGGTGATCCTCACCGCGTTGGCGACGGCATCGACGCCGCGCTTGAGAGCGGCACGAGCGTCCACGTCATAGATCAGCTGTTTGGCCATGAACCTCCTCCACCGCCTGCCCGGTGGGCAGGGCTCCTGGAACGGTCGGGATGAAGCGTCGGCGGTATCTTAGCACTCGGGGTGGGCGAGTGCTAGCGGCCCCGGGCTTCGAGTGCCAGCGTCGGGTGGGCGCGGTGGGTGGGGCGTGCGGCGCGGGTGGTGGCACGGGCAGCCCGGCGGACGGCTTCCGGGGCCTGGCCCCGAGGGGGAGCGAATATGATCGCGGCATGCCAGCCAAACGCCCGCTGATCCGCCGCGCCGCCGCGCTGTCCGCCGCCGGCGGGGCGGTCGCGCTCTCGGTGAGGGCTCTCTCCCGCCCCCGACCCGCGACCGAGCACCAGCTGATCGACTGGGGCGCGGTGCGGCGCACCGCCGCCGCCCGCTCGGGCGAGCGGGTCCGGCTGCGGCCGGAGAGGGCGGCACGCCTCGCCGCCGGTTACGACGCGCTCGCCGCCGAGCTGGTGCCGCTACTGGCCGAGGTGTGCGGCGCGTCGCCCGCCGAGGTCCCCCGGATCACCGTCCTCGACCGCCACGGGTTCATCGACGCCAACCTGCTGATCGTGCGCCGGCTCCTCGACCCCGTCGAGAGACTGCGGGCCACCGTCCCGGAGACCGCGCTCACCGCTCTCGGCCGGAGGCTGACGAGCCGCTATGTCGGCGAGGTCTTCGGCTTCATGTCGCAGCGGGTGCTGGGGCAGTACGACCCGGTGCTGATGCTCCCCGGTCCCACGCTCGCGCCCGAGACGAGCGGTCCCGGCGGCGGGCCCACGCGGCCGGCGAGTGCCCTCTTCCTGGTGGAACCCAACGTCGAGCTGCTCCAGCGTGGCCAGGACGCTCCGGCCGAGCCCCTTCGGAGGTGGCTGATCCTCCACGAGGCCACCCACGCCTGGCAGTTCGAGGCCCACTCCTGGCTCGGCCCGTACATCGGCGGCCTGATGAACGAGCTGCTGGCGGCGGGGCTCACCGATCCGCCCGGGGGGGTCCGCTCCTCGAAGCTGACGCCCGACCTGCTCCACCGCCTCGGCGTGAGCGTCGCGGGACAGCTCCGCGGGGTGGGCCGGCTCCAGGCGGTCATGAGCATCCTCGAGGGGTACAGCAACCTGGTGATGCACCGGGTCGGGAGGGACCACATCGAGGAGTTCGACGAGCTCGAGGCCGCCTTCCACAGGCGCCAGACCCAGCGGACCCTCATCGAACGGCTCGTCCTCGGGCTCACCGGCATCTCGCTCAAGCTGCGCCAGTACGACCTCGGCGAGCGGTTCGCCGAGGCCCTCATCGCCGACGGCGGGTACCCCCTGCTCAACCGGGTCTGGGAGGGACCCGCGCTGATGCCGACGATGGCCGAGCTGCGGGCCCCCGCGCGCTGGATCACGCGGGTCGGTCGGGACGCCTGAGGCCGCCGGGCCGACCGGATTGACACCCACCGCACCCGGCTGAGAGTCTCCCGGCGTGACCCCCGCTCCGCGCGACGCCACCCCCTCCCTCGACTCCGCCGGGTACGACCTGGTCTACGTCCGGGCGCGGCAGTGGGACGCCGCCCGTCCCCGGACCGACTCGCTGCTGCAGCTCGACTTCGAGTTCGAGGGGTCCTCGCTCTCCCTGGAGGCGGCGCGGGCTCGGCGCCGTGCGGTCGACCGGCATGGGACCACCGCCCTGATCGTGCCGGAGCGGTACCGCACCGCCGGGACCGCCCTCGCCGATGCCGCCCGGCTGGCGGCCGCCGCCGCCCGGCGGACCGAACCCGGGCTGCGTCCCGAGCCTCCCCGCTTCCACGCCGACCACCCCATGTTCTTCACCTTCGCCGTCCCCGTCGCGGGAGCGGAGAGGGCACCGGCCGGACCGGACCCGGGGCTGCTCGTGAGCGTGGACAAGTGCGACGGCCACATCTGGACCGAGCGGGAGATGAGCGAGTACTTCGACCTGATCGGCCCGCGGTGACCGGCGATCGCCACGCCGGGGATCGCCACGCCCTGGAGGCCGTGCCCGGGCCAACCCGGCGCCCGCTGCGCGTCCTCTGCGCCCCCAACGCCTTCAAGGGGACGCTGAGCGCGCCCGCGGCGGCCGCGGCGCTGGCGGCCGGGGTGCGCGACGCCGGAGCGGAGGCGACCATGGTGCCGATGGCCGACGGGGGCGACGGCACGCTCGACACGCTGCTCGCCGGGTCGGGCTCGGCCCGCTGCGAGCGCCAGCCCGTCCACGGACCTCTCGGCGGACGCCTGGTGGCCCGGCTGGGCTGGCTCGACGCCACCACCGCCGTCGTCGAGCTGGCCGAGGCCGCCGGCCTCCGGCGCCTTGCGGGCCGGCGCGAGCCTCTCCGCGCCTCCTCGCGGGGAGCCGGTGACCTGATCCGCCACGCCCTCGACGGCGGCGCGTCACGGATCCTGGTGGGGATCGGGGGGTCGGCCTGCACCGACGGCGGTGCCGGTCTGCTGGCCGCTCTCGGAGCTCGACTGCTCGACGCGCGGGGCCGCCACATCGCGGACGGGGGTGGCTCGCTCGTGGATCTGGAGCGGGCCGACCTCGGGGACCTCGACCCCCGGCTGCGCGGGTGCCGGGTCGAGGTCGCCACCGACGTCAACAGCCCGCTGCTCGGCGAGCGGGGGGCGGCCGCCGTCTTCGGGCCGCAGAAGGGGGCGAGCCCAGCGCAGGTCGCGCGACTGGACGCGGGCCTGCGCCGCCTCGCCGAGGTGCTCGAGCGCGACGCGGCCGTCGCTCCCGCGCTCCGGGTCCGGCCCGGTGCCGGGGCCGCCGGCGGCAGCGGCTACGGGCTGGCGGCGGCCGGCGCACGGCTGCTCCCGGGAGCCCCGCTGGTCGCCGTGGCGGCCGGCCTGGACCGGGCCATCGCCGAGGCGGACCTGGTGGTCACCGGCGAGGGGCGGCTGGACAGTCAGACCAGCGCGGGCAAGGCCCCGATCGAGGTGGCCCGGCGAGCGGCCCGGCTGGGCGTCCTCTGCATCGCGGTCGCGGGCGTCGTGGAGTCGGTGCCCGCGGAGTTCCACCACGCCATCGCGCTGACCGATGTCGCCAGGCCGGGGGAGGAGGCGGAGAGGGTCCCTCGACGGCTCCTGCGCCGGGCGGGAGCCGGGATCGTCCGCGATGCCGTCAGGGGCCGCTGACCGGATCGTCCGCGACGCCGTCAGGGGCCGCTGCCCGGATCGTCCGCGACGCGGTCAGGGGCGGCTGGTCGGGCTCACCAGATCGGGCGCAGCCACTCCGCGTACTTCGGGTTCGCCCCGGTCACGATGTGCTGGTAGAGGTCCTGGATCCGCAGGGTGAGCGGTCCCGGCTCGCCGTCGCCGACGGTCCGGCGATCGATCTCGGTCACCGGGGCCACCTGCGCGCCGGTCCCGCACATGAAGACCTCGTCGGCCGCGTACAGCTCGCTGCGGCCGATGGAGCGCTCGATCACGTCCAGCCCCAGCTCCTCGCGGAAGAGGTGGATGATCCCCCGGCGGGTGATCCCCTCGAGGATGTTGTCCGATGGGGCCGGCGTCGAGACCACCCCCTCCCGGACGATGAAGATGTTCTCCCCGGTGCCCTCGCAGACGTTGCCGGAAGCGGTGAGCATCACCGCCTCGTCGAAGCCGGCCTGGAGGGCCTCGGACTTGGCGAGCGCGCTGTTGATGTAGATGCCGGTGCACTTGGTCCGCGGCGGAGCCATGTTGTCGTCGATGCGGCGCCACGACGAGACCATGCAGCGCATCCCGCCGGTGGGCACGTAGTC
>DNAU01000278.1 GCA_003491925.1 Chloroflexota bacterium | reverse complement strand
AACCGAGGCGAAGAGGTGGTCGGCGCTGAGCTGCTCGAGGAGCGCTCCGTGCTTGAGCTCCCGGTGGACCAGGTGCGACGCACGGGCGATCCCCATCACCACTCCCCTCTCAGCCAGCTCGCTGACCAGTCCCCGCAGGGCCTGGAGTCCCGTGTAGTCGATGTCGGACATGGCGTCGGCGTCGATGATCACGGCGCGGACCGGGCCCGGCGCGGCGTGGAGGAGCTCTCGGATCCGCACCCGGAAGTAGTCGGCGTTGCCATACCAGAGCGGCGCATAGACGAGGTACACCAGCACCCCAGCGACCTGCTCCGTCGGCCTGCCGATGTCACGCGGGATCCAATGATCGGTGCCCGGGTCGCGGCCGAGCAGGGTGTCGCGCGGTCGGAGCGTGCGCCGGGTGCGATCTGCGAGGGAGAGGATCATGGCCAGCAGCACGCCCTGCTCGATGCCCACCAGGGCCACCACCAGGACGGTGACCGCGGCCAGAGCGAACTCGAGGCGGTCGAAGCGCAATATGGTCCGCAGCTCGTCAACCCGGAACAGCTTGGTGGCGATAAACACCAGGGTGGCTGCGAGCGTCGCCTGGGGCAGGCTGGCGAGTGGTGCGGTCAACCACACCGCCACGACCACTACGACCAGCGCAGCCATGATGTTGGTGAGCTGGGAGCGCGTACCGGACGCGGTCGCGATCGCCGTGTTGGGTGGGCTGGCGTCGACCGCGAGTGTCCCGATCAACCCGGCGACGACACTGCCAGCCCCGACCGCGATCAGGTCTCTGTTGAAGTCACCGGCGCGCGGAGCGGCCACTGCACCCGATCGCCGCACCGTGGCGGCCGTCTGCGCGATGCAGAGGAAGGCCACCGTCAGCACCGTGGCAATGAGCGACGATAGCTGCGACCACGAGACGGTCGGCAGGCCCAGGTTCGGGAGGCCGCCGTGGATGGAACCGATGACCGCGACCCCGTGCCGCGACCTCAGGGCGAGGACATCGACAACGACGATGGACAGGACGAGGCCGAGAAGCGCTCCGGGCAGCCGGCGGCCCAAGCGCTGCGCGGTGACGATGATCGCGAGCACCCCGAGAGCGATCCCCAGCGACCAGAGGTTGATGTGGCCCAACCGCCCGAGGACATCACCGACCTCATCGATGGTGGTGGCCCCTTCACCGCTGACCCCGAAGACGATCGGGAGCTGCCGCGCAATGATCCCGACGGCGATCCCCGCCAGGACCCCGGTGATGACGGGGGTCGAGAGGAGGTCCGAGATCCATCCCAACCGGACGAGCCCGACGCCGATCAGGATCGCTCCGACCGCGACGGCGGTGAACGCCATCGCGGACTCGTAGCCGGAGCTCCCGACGGCGGCGACCGATGCCACACCGACGGCGAGCACCGGCGCAATGGTGGAGTCGGCACCGACCGACAGGTGGCGGTCGGTGCCGATCAGCGCGTACAGCAGCGACCCGGCGACGAAGGCATAGAGCCCAGCGACCACGGAGAGGTCCGCCAGCCGCGCCGTCGCCATCTGCGACGGCAGGACCACGGCGACCAGCGTGAGACCGGCGAGGGTGTCAGCGACCAGCCACGATGCGCGGTAGCCGCGCAGCGTGGGGAGGATCCACCAGCGCCTCGCTCGCCCCGCTCCCACCATCGGCCTAGGCGGTCGGCATCACGGCCAGGAGCTGCACCAGGGCTCGCCCCAGATCCGGGCGGATGACGTACACCACCCGCGGCTCCTCGCCGCTGACGACCAGCGCGCCGGTGGACGAGAGGCGCTCCAGCTGGTGGCGGACCTCGAAGGGGGGCTGCCGTGTCAGCGTGGCCAGCTCGGGGATGGTTCGCGGCTCCTCGAGCAGCTGGCTCACGATCCGGAGTCGCTCGGGGTCACTGAGCGTCCGGAGCAGATCGGACGTCGCGGTGAGCTCATCTGCATTCCGCGATAGCACGGAGCGGGCAGCCTGGAGGGCCGCGCGCGGCCGGAGTGGCAACCGCTGGCCAGTCGCATAGCTGGTCTGGAGGAGCGCCTCGCCAACCGTGGCCCCGCTGCTTCGCCGGGCGATGACAACATAGAAGCCGGCGACGACAAGGAGCGCGACCACCGGATCCACCCAGCCGGCCTGGAGTCCGAAACCGAGAAGGCGTCCCAGAGCGAGCAGGCCGGTGGTGACACTGGCGACCACGCCAATGTCGAGAACGGCCGCGATCACCACGCGTACCGGCCGAGGTACTCGCACCAGGCCGGCCCCTGATGACGCGGGGGTCCGCCGGATGAGGAAGTAGCAGCCGACGCCCATGACGACGAGGATGGCGCCCTGGATGGCCAGCTTCTGCACGGCGGTGAAGAAGTGCTCGATGGGGACCCCGACCAGCACTCCGAGGGCGACGTACACCGCTATCCAGATCACCGCGGCGGGGACGATGCCGAGGAAGAAAGTGCTGCGGCGCACTCTCACGGCGCCGGCGACGAGCGTCGTGTAGATGCGGAGCCCGGGGATGAGCCGGCTCACCGCGACCCCGCCCCACCCGGCGGACCGGATCCGTCCCGAGACCCTCTCCAGGGCGCGTTGCTGGTGAATCCGCCGGGCCAGGGCCTGGAGCCCGCGATCTCCCACGGCCCGAGCCCAGGTGTACCCGACCAGCGAGCCGGCAATGCAGGCAAGCAGAGCGAGCGGGATGAAGATGTACGGGTCGAGCCCACCGGCGGCGATCAGGAGGCCGGCGGCCAGGAGGGTCAGCTCTCCCGGAGCAAAGGGCAGGGGGACACCCGCCTCTTCGGTGAACAGCAACCCGCCGAGGAGGGCGAGGGCGACGGCTCCGTGCAGGCCTGCGAGGAAGTTCAAGCCGGGTGTCACTCCGTCTGACCAGCCGGTGGCGAACAGGACCACGGCAGCGTACACCGGCACCGGGCGTCACCCCTCTGTGTGCTTCGTGAGACGCGAATGGCCCGTCTGTGTTGTCCATGCCCGCAGCCAAGGCCGTGGCGGTCCTGTCAAGCAGCCGACAAGTGCTGTCCGGCAGGGTCGTGGACGTGATCGCCCCACCTGTACAGGGAAACCGAGAGGCCCGGAGGATCTGGCGGGCGCGCCACGGCTCCGCCCGCCGGATGAGGCAGGTCAGTCTCCGGCGCGGTCCTCGCGGGAAACCATGAGCGTGTCCTGGACCTCGAAGAGGGCCGCCATCCAGGCGGCGATGGGAATCGGGCGGTCGGGCCGCATGACCAGCGAATGGGTGTCGGCGCTCATGATGACCCCGGTCGCCCGTCGGCTGAGCTGGCCGGGAACCTCCGACTCCCCGGCCAGGTTCAGCAACTCCAACTCATTGAGGAGCCCGTCAATGAGCCTGATCCGATGGCGACGCGCGTATTGCAGCCGGCGCACCTGATGGTCGTGCGCCCTGAGCCTGTCGACGGTGAGGCTGGTCTGGTTATACAGCGCCCATCCGCCCTGCGCGCAGCACCTTGACGCCCTCGCCTACTTCGCGGACTGAGTTTCGGGCGTCGATGCCTCACTGCGCGTGCCGGACACCGTCACGGCGGGAGCGTCGATGACCTGCGTGGCCTCGACCCCCGCCACGCTCACGGGAATCCGAATGGGCTGGGCCTTCTGCGCACGCGGGACCATGATGGTGAGAACGCCGTTCTCGAAGCGTGCGGTGATCTCCTCGGCCTTGACCTGAGCGGGAAGGGACACATGGCGATGGACCGAGGTCAGTTGACGCTCGCGCTGAACGTAACCACCCAGGGTCTCAACCGGTCGCCGGGTGCCGTGGATCGTGAGGACGTTCTCGTCGAGGGTGATCTCGACTTCCTCGGGCCTGAAACCGGGTACGGACGCCTCGATCCAGAAGGCCTCCTCGGTTTGCCTGATGTCGAGCGGCAGGTTGTTGTGGACGGTGCGATCCAATCGGCCGAAGGCCGCAGTCAAGAGCTGATCCAGATCAGTCTCGGAGTTCCAGTACAGTCCCATTGCCGCTACCTCGCGAGCTTCCGTGCGTACGACCCCACCACGGGAGGCGCCACGCTCTCTGTTTGTACCCATCTGCTGAGAACTCCAAACTCGCGGAAGCGCATCGCCTGCGTCAGACCCATTGACTGCACCGGCGAGGGCTAGTCGAGATCCTCCACGACTTGGTCAAACCTCGGCGGCTGACCCCGGCAGTGGATCTCGACGAGCGCGGCGGCGGCGTCCTTGGCGGCCTGAGCTACCGACGGTTCGGCGGCGAGCACGCCCTCGGCGAGCGCGCCGTCGAGCAGCAAGGTGAGAGCACGCGCAAGTGCGTCGGGACTGTCAGCACCCGCTCGCTCGGCGGTGTCACGGACCCATGCTCGCACGGTCGCCTTGTGCTGGACGGTGCGGGCATGAACGGCACTCCCCGGTGCCGATTCGGCCGCGGCGTTGATGAAGGCGCAACCGTGATAGTCGGCCTGATGGCAGACCTCGGCCAGAGCATCGAACATGCCCACCAGCCGTGCCCGGGGATCGGCACCGGCCGTCCCGGCGGCGGCTTCCAACTGGCCGCGCCACAGCTCGTCGACCCGGCTCAGATACGCAACGGCGAGGTCGTCCTTGCTGGGGAAATGCCTGTAGAACGTGGCCTTGGCGACCCCGGACTCCGCGATGATCGTGTCGACGCCGGCCCCCCGCACGCCGTGAGCATAGAAGAGGCGGAAAGCGGTCCGAAGAATGCGCTCTCTCGCCTCGCCGGGAGGAGTGACAGTCAACCGGTGGGTGCCGGCCGGAGCCATGCTGGCGACTCTAGCCGCTCATGCTCGGGCGATGGCGAAGTTGAACTCCGCAGTTCCCAGCTTCTGCATGATGGACAACCACAGCGGCAGGATCATCTCCGTGCCGCGGGCCGCTCCCAACCCACCCAGGTCGAAGATGGCGCCCTGAGCCCAGCCGAGCTGACGCAGCAGCTCCACCACGGCCGCCTTCGCAGCGGCGTCGTCGCCACAGACGAAGACCAGGTGGTCGCCGGGGACGCCGGCCGGGTTCACCATCACGGTGCAGCTCATGGTGTTCAAGGACTTGACGACCTTCGCCGTGGGGTGGGCTCGTTGAATCTGCTCGGCCAGACTGTCGGTGTTCGCCACCGACAGCGACGGCGGGAAGCCATGGGAGAAGTCCAGCGTGTTGGCCAGGTCGAGGATGACCTTGCCGTCGAGGTTCTCGGCACCGGTGGCCGTCAGAGCCCCGAGTGACGCTCCTCCGGCGGTCGCATTGATGATCAGGTCGGCATGCTCGGCGGCGGCAGCGAAGGTCGCCAGCCTGACCCGGGGGTGCTCGGCGTGCCAGACGCTGAACGCCGGTGTGCCCGACTCGCCGGGGGTGGCGCGTGCGCGGGCCGCCTCCGGATCACGCGTGCCGACGGTTACGTCGTGGCCAAGCTCCTCCAGCCGGCCGGCCAGGGTCTGGCCGACCATGCCTGTGCCCAGAACGGCGATCCTCATGGTGCAGTGTCTCCTTCGCCAGGGTGGTGGTACGCGGTAGACTAACAGACAGGTCTGTCTAGGTCAATAGGGTAACCGAACCCTCGCGCCGCGATGACCTCCGGCTCTTGCACCCGCCAGCCGGCCTCCGTACCCTTCGTCTGCTTTCGGGGCGCTGGCCCCGTGGGATCGCGTGTTAGGGGGTGGCCGGCCATGTCGTACCGGAGTTCGCCGATGCCAATGCTTGTCGCCGGCCTGATGGCGGCTGCGGCCGTCACCGCCTGCGGGAGCTCCTCCTCGTCGCCGTCCAGCAGCTCTGCGCCAGCCACCGCGACGGCCACGCCGGCCGCAACACCGACGCCGACCCCCACCGCCGCCATCATCGACACCGCCTCTTGCCCCGCGCCGAGCGCCGTCAACAGCGCCCTGGGCACCGACTTCACGACCTCGACCACCGTCTCGTCAGCGAAGCTCGTGGCCACTCTCCCCAGCGGCGCCGGCCACATCGCCTGCGCCTACACGTCAGGGAGCGCGGGCGTGATCCTGATTCTGCTGAACAACATGCCGGCTTCGCTGTTCACCAGCGAGGAGCAGGACGTGATGGCTTTGCTCAGCGACAGGGGGTTCAACGTGAGCGGGGTCACCACCACTCCGGTTTCCGGCCTGGGTGACGAGGCGGTCTCCTTCACCAGCCCGAGCGTGCTGTACGGGTCGGCGGTCGGGGTGGATGTCCAGCAGGGCACCAACCGGGTGGTCGCCTTCGAGGCCGAGGCGACGCCATCGCTGAGCGCGGTCGAGAGCCTGGCCACCCAGCTCCTGAGCTGACCGGGGCCGCGGGCCCCCCGACCGCTCTGTCCTCGCCCACGTGGGGCGGTCCGATACCGTGCGCCCGCATCGACAGATCCTCGGTATCTGTTGCCATTTGCATACCAGCGAATGATCATGAGGCCGCACTCGATGGCCGACCAGTGACGGCCCCCAGGCGCGAGGAAGGGCACAAATGAGAGCAGTCGTCTTCGACAGGTACGGGCCTCCGAAGGTACTGCGACTCGAATCTCGGGAAGGGGCAGACGATCCTCATCTACGGTGCATCGGGATCGATTGGCACCGCCGCGGTGCAGCTCGCCAGACACTCAGGTGCCGGCGTCACCGGTGTGTGCAACTCGAAGAACGCCGAGCTCGTACGGTCGCTTGGAGCCGAGGAGGTCGTCGACTACGGCCGGGAGGACTTCACGAAGAGCGGCCAGACGTACGACGCCATCCTCGACGCCGTCGGCAAGCTTCCCTTCAGCCATTGTCGTGGCTCACTGAAGCCTGGCGGCGTCTACCTCGCGACTGACGGGCTGCGGAACCTGATCCTGAGCGCTTGGACCGCGTGGGTCGGAGACAAGAGAGTGCGGTTCCCGATACCTCCTCGATTCACGAAGAAGGACGTGGTGTTCCTCAAGGGGCTTGTCGAAGCTGGGGAATACCCAGCCGTCATCGATCGGCGCTACCCGCTGGAACACGTGGTCGAGGCAGCGAGGTACGCCGAAACCAAACAGAAGACCGGGAATGTCGTCCTGACGATCAGCGACGACACCTGATTTCGGGCGCAGGCTGGGCCGGTCCGGCGAGCGGGATCCGGGGGCGACTTGGTCGCGCACCAGCAGCTGCTCACCTGCCGCCTACCAGTCGTGGTGGTGGGCGCACTCTGGCCGGCCGGAAGCCGAGGCTGCGGTCCGGCGCGAAACCCCCACGGGGTTTGCTCCGATCGCGTTCCTTGACGTTCGCATCGGGGCACATCCGGCGCGCGCGACCGATCGGTAGCTGGAAGTAGGCCCCACGAGCGGCACGTTAGCGTCCAGGGACGTGGTG